>NZ_CAWMYC010000121.1:0-71833 GCF_963872035.1 Scytonema sp. HK-05 | reverse complement strand
GCCTCCGGCTTATCGCCTGAAAGTTATGCAAACGCGCTGCTTTGTAGCCTTTCCATCACCATCCTTGAGGTCACGCAGATACTCCGCCGCCGCCACTAAAAAGCCCGCAGTTCCACAAGCTGGGTCACAGATAATTTCTCTCGCCCCCGGTGCCATCAAATCCACTATCATTTTAATAATGTGCCGGGGGGTGCGAAACTGCCCATTCGTGCCTGCTGTCGTCAGCTTGGAAAGCATATACTCATACAAATCGCCCTTAGTATCCCGGTCTTCCATTGGGATTTGGTCAATTTGTCCTACTACATTAGATAGCAGCGCCGGGTTAGCAATCAAAAAAACAGCATCTTTCATGTGGCGAACATAAGCACTCTCTGCCGCATTTGCCCCCAAAGTCTTGATGAACGGGAAAGCCTCATCCCGCACAATCCGCAACATCTCCTCAGAGTTCGTGAGATTTTTGAAGTAAGACCACCGGCAACGCTGCTGATGTGCTGAGAAAGTCGGGTTACTAACAGGTCTGTCTAGCCTTTGCGCTTTCTTCTCCTTCGCCAACTCCAGGTCATCCAAGCGCTTAATGAACAACAGGTAAGAAATTTGCTCAATAACTGAAAGGGGATTACTTATCCCGTTATTCCAAAAAGTTGTCCAAAGGCGATCGACCTTTGACTTCATCTCACCTGTGATCATCCGTTTAACTCCAAAGGGACGCGCCCTGTGTACTTTCACAACAGCGCTGTATACAAAGATATCAATGTGTTAGTTAATCCTACATTATAGAAGCTGTGTGAAATGCCCTCACCAACACTCGCCCTTCGTCCCAAGCCAATGCCCAGAAGCCTTGCTGCACCTTAAGAACAACTCAGTTGTCACAAACAGCGCCAAGGAATGCATCCCCATAAATAAATGCGCGGGGATTTTGTCTTCACTCCCAGGATAGAATAGAGCATAGCCTTTGTGCCGCCTTTTACAAACAGGCAGAAATTTAGTAGCAGATTTTACAGAATCGATTCAACAAAAATCTATGATTTCTAAAGGCAAATAGTGTCTAAATATAAAGGCTGATTGCATCTAACCTTAAGTGTGATTTTTATGGATTCCCGAATTCGCTTTTTGATGTGTGCTCCTGACCACTATGATGTAGACTATGTGATAAATCCCTGGATGGAAGGGAATATTCACAAGTCATCGCGCGATCGCGCTGTAGAACAGTGGGAACAACTGCATCACATCCTCAAAGAACACGCGATCGTTGATTTGGTATCACCCCACAAAGGTGTACCAGATATGGTATTTACCGCCAACGCTGGCTTATTGCTGGGCAAAACCGTTGTTCTCAGTCGCTTTTTACACAAAGAGCGTCAGGCAGAAGAGCCTTACTTCAAGCAGTGGTTTGAGGAGAATGGCTACACTGTCCACGAATTGCCCAAAGATTTGCCCTTTGAAGGTGCAGGAGACGCACTACTAGATCGGGAAGGACGCTGGCTTTGGGCTGGATACGGTTTCCGTACAGAATTAGATTCTCACCCCTACCTGGCAAAATGGCTGGATATCGAAGTGTTGTCTTTGCGCCTGATAGATGAGCGCTTTTACCACCTAGATACCTGCTTCTGTCCCCTCAAGGACGGCTATTTGCTTTACTATCCACCCGCTTTTGATTCCTACTCCAACCGCGTTATTGAAATGCGGGTACCAGCACATAAGCGGATTGCAATTTCCGAACCGGACGCGGTGAACTTCGCCTGTAATGCGGTGAATGTGGATCACATCGTCGTGATGAATAAGGCGAGTGAAGAACTCAAAGCACGTCTTGCAGATGCTGGTTTCCGAGTGCTGGAAACACCTCTTACCGAATTTCTCAAAGCTGGTGGCGCAGCTAAATGTTTGACGCTGCGGGTGACGGAACCAGTACGGGAAGAATTGCATGCGAATGTATCGGTGGAGAGCCGGGTATTACGTATACAAGGACACTTGCTGGACTCAGGCTTGATTAACCGCGCTTTAGATTTGATTACTGACAACGGCGGTAGCTTTCAAGTCCTCGATTTCCAATTGGGAGAGCAACGGCAAAGTACCTCACAAGCAGATGTCAAGGTGTCGGCTCCCTCCCATGAAGTCATGGAAAGCATTATATCGCATCTGATTGATTTGGGTGCGGTGGACTTACCTCAAGATGAGCGCGATGTCAAGCTGGAACCTGTGATTCAACCAGGCGTAGCTCCGGATGATTTCTACGTTAGCACGATTTATCCAACTGAAATCAGGATTAATGGTAAATGGTTGAAAGTGCAAAATCAGCGGATGGATGGCGCTATTGCCATTACCCAAACCCCCACAGGGGTCGTAGCAAGGTGTAAAATTTTACGTGATTTAGAAGTGGGTGAGTCTGTTGTTGTGGATGTGCAAGGTATCCGTACCATCCGCAAAACCGAATCACGCGAACAACGGAATTCTCAAGAATTCAGCTTTATGTCCGCGGGAGTTTCCAGTGAGCGACGCGTGGAACTTGTTGTTGAACAAGTGGCATGGGAATTACGTAAAATTAGGGATGCTGGTGGTAAAGTTGCTGTCACAGCAGGACCAGTCGTGATTCACACAGGTGGCGGCGAACATTTAGCACAATTGATTCGAGAAGGATACGTACAAGCGCTTTTGGGTGGAAATGCGATCGCCGTCCATGACATCGAGCAAGCAATGATGGGGACTTCCCTCGGTGTGGACATGAAGCGCGGCGTGGCTGTACGCGGTGGACACCGCCATCACCTAAAAGTAATTAATACTATGCGTCGTTATGGTAGCATTGCCAAAGCTGTTGAGGCTGGCATCATTAAAAGTGGCGTAATGTATGAGTGCGTCAGCAATGGTGTACCTTTCTGTCTCGCCGGCTCGATTCGGGATGATGGTCCTTTACCCGATACCGAGATGGATTTGATCAAGGCACAAACCGAATACGCCAGACTGCTCAAAGGCGCGGACATGATTTTGATGCTGTCTAGTATGCTGCACTCGATTGGCGTCGGGAATATGACTCCGGCGGGAGTGAAGATGGTTTGTGTGGATATCAATCCAGCTGTGGTGACGAAGTTAAGCGACAGAGGTTCAATAGAATCAGTTGGTGTGGTGACAGATGTGGGGTTATTTTTGAGTCTGTTGATGCAGCAATTGCAGAAGTTGACAAGTCCATATATTGGTAAAGTAGTTTAGGGATTTTCAAAAAATAAATTATCCCCTAACAGTGGGGTGGGCTTCTAGCCCGCCCAGTTAATAGGACGCGCTAGAAGCCCCGAAGTTTAAGAAAGTAGGGTGGTGCCCACTTTATGTTTAAAATAACGAACCGCCAAGACGAGCCAGCGCCGTGCGGGGGTTCCCCCCGTTGAGGCGACTGGCGTGCCAAGAACGCAGAGTAAAGAAAGGGAGAGAAGATGGAAGGAGTAGTTTTCAAAAGACAGCTACAAATTCGTTGGCTCAGTGTAATTACTGACTTTTTGTTAGCGGGGATGGTGGTAGGACCGCTTGCTGCTCCAATTCTTGCTGCATCTGGGTTACCCTTGTTACCTGTAATTGCAAAAATTATTTATTTTATGGGCGCTCATGTATGCCCACAGCCCGATATGGGGGTAGCTTTGGTGCCACCGTATATCATGGCTGTGTGTATGCGTTGCTACGGTACAGTCGCCGGGTTGTTGATAACGCGTGTATTGTATGGAGTGACAGGTGGTAAAGGTTTTTATTGGTTAAGTCAGTATGGTTGGAGTGGTGTGGCGATCGCCACTGTATTGATGATGGCTTATCCATTGGAACTAGCCGCAGAAGTTTTGGGTTGGTGGAGTTTTCATAATCAGGTTGTGACACTTTTTGGGTTGATCACAGGTTTGGCGTGGGGTTTGTTTACTATGCCGATATTGCATCAGAATGGGCGATCGCGAAGCGTTGCTGCTTTCAGCAAATCGCCATATCGTCAGGAATTTGGTGCGTAACACGCACGCGATCGCCTCCTACAAAGTAAATTCTATTGACGCTCTCCTGACTTCTAGTCAGGAGAGCGTCAAACTTATGGAATTTAGCCTATGAGATTTAAAGAGTAGTTGGATGATGGAGAAGCAATTTGCCAGTCTTTATCTGGAACTTGGGTGAGGAAGACTCCCTGGTCTGGGGTATAGGTGGTGCCGTTCATCTGCCAAATGGCATTTTCTCCCGTGCTATAGTTGCGCCAAAGGATGTCAACATTACCATCTTTATTAAAGTCTTCTAAACCTGCAATTTCCCAGTTTTGATCTGGAACTTGGGTCAAAAAGACTCCTTGGTCTGGGGTATAGGTGGTGCCGTTCATCTTCCAAATCGCATTCTCACCAGTCCGAGAGTTGCGCCAGAGGATGTCAACATTGCTATCTTTATCAAAGTCTGCTGTACCTTGAATTTGCCAGTCTTTATCTGGAACTTGGGTGAGGAAGACTCCCTGGTCTGGGGTATAGGTGGTGCCGTTCATCTTCCAAATCGCATTCTCACCAGTCCGAGAGTTGCGCCAGAGGATGTCAACATTACCATCTTTATTAAAGTCTGCCAGACCTTCAACTTGCCAATTGACATCATCAACTTTGGGTAGGAAGACTCCCTGGTTTGCGTCATTTGGGTTATAGGTGGTGCCATTCATCTGCCAAATGGCATTCTCTCCCGTGCTATAGTTCCGCCACAGGATGTCAACATTACCATCTTTATTAAAGTCTGCTACACCCTCAATTTCCCAGTTTTTATCTGGAACTTGGGTGAGGAAAACTCCCTGGTCTGGGTTATAGGTGGTGCCGTTCATCTGCCAAATGGCATTCTCTCCCGTGCTATAGTTCCGCCAGAGAATGTCAACATTACCATCTTTATTAAAGTCTGCCTGACCTTCGATTTCCCAGTTGACATCATCAACTTTGGTTAGGAAAACTCCCTGATTTGCGTTATTTGGGTCATAATAAGGAGAACTGCTGTTTAATGTCCAAATGGCATTCTCTCCAGTACGATAGTTCCGCCACAGGATATCTGGTCTACCGTCACGATTGAAATCAGACTTAGAAGAATTCAAGGTAACAGTGACATTGCCAGTAACTTGTAAATTCGTCGGGTCGCCTTGTAAGCCACCGTACTCTACAATGTAACCCTGAGGTTGATAGTTTCCAGGTTCCACAACATCGCCAAGGTCATTCCATTTACCTTGTGCAGGTTGACCGAGGTTGGGGTTGCCAATGATGTGGGCGTAGTCTTCCCCAAGGTTACCACCATCGTTTGGCTCACCTGATTCCCAGTTGCTATATTGACCTCCAACAGTACTACCTTCTATACCTCCAAGCCAAAACGGGGTTCCAGTCCCTTGTGTTCCAGCCTCTGGTCCTGTGACCCAACGCCAGTCACCCTCAGTAGTACCATCGGTACCTCCTATCCAACCGTTTCCTTGGACTTTGCTTTGAACAAAGTTTTGTTCTGTAGCAGAGGTGATAGTTGCCAGGTAACCTTGGCGGTTGAAGTCGTCACGACGATTTTCAGCCAGCAACCGAGCACTTGTCCAAGCAATACCTTGATTGGGGACAAACTCGTAGAAGTGGTTGTTTTCTGGATTTGCTAGGTTAGTACCTAGGGCGAATTGAATGCCACGCGCTGCTGCAGAGGGGGTGTTATTGGTATTGCTGTAGGT
The DNA here is from genome assembly GCF_963872035.1 of Scytonema sp. HK-05. Lineage (NCBI taxonomy): Bacteria > Bacillati > Cyanobacteriota > Cyanophyceae > Nostocales > Scytonemataceae > Scytonema > Scytonema sp. HK-05. The sequence goes on along the minus strand of NZ_CAWMYC010000121.1, from coordinate 66,162 downwards.
GACTTGGCGCAGCACATTCTGGTAAACATCGTTAGTAGCCGTACCAGTGAAGGTCAAAACCCCTGTTGTCGTGTTGTAGTTCCAGTTCAGACTTTGGATAGTGCCAATGATATTACTGCCACTAGTAGTACCAGTTTCTCCGGCAATACTAAGCCGATCTTCATTGGGATTGAAGTTAGAAGTGATGATGACCGATGCACCATTTAGATTGCCATTGTCAGGGTCAGTAATACTCAAATTGGGGGCAATAGCTCTGGGATTAGCGCCAGTCGTGTAGTTGGTTGTCCCAGAAACGGTTAGAGTCTGTACCATGGCTCATCCTTTGTTAGGAAAAAGTGTTTTAGGAAAGATTGCAGATGAACTGCACAGCTAGCTATAGAGAACACTTATGTTGTAGATGCTACTAAAAAAGTAACTATACTTACCAAGTTGATTGTAGAAAAAAATACTCATATGAGTCAAACGAGGCTATTCTGAGATGAAATGCTGTATGATTGATTACCTGCAACAGAAACGGAACAACAGCCAGAATAGTGTCAAAAATGACTCATTACCGCACCCTGTGTTATTTTGCCCAAAAATTGTCACAGAATTCTGATTGAAAAATTAATTTAATAAAAATTTAATAATCTTCTTTGTAGAATGAAGGACAAATTATGTTGTAGGAAATGATAGGAAAACTGTGAAATATGAACTATTCTTCATCCTTCAGACTTTATTAAAGTTACAAATATTTAGCTGACGAATCAGCGGACACTACGGAACCACTCAACAATTCCATCAGCTATGACTCTTGCTAGCTTCTTCTGTTCTTGAGGATTTGTCACCCACTCAAATTCATTTGGATTGCTCATAAAACCCAACTCCAGCAAAACTGATGGCGCACTCGCTGGACGTGTAAGCGCTAAGTTATCCCAAAATACGCCGTAGGATGGTCGTCCTAACTTACTCACTATATAGTTGTGCATAAATACTGCTAAGCTGTGAGCTTGGGGATGATACCAAAAGGCTCCCATTCCTTTCGTGTTTTCGGCATCACCTTCATCGGGTAGGGAGTTGTAATGTATGGAAATGGCGATCGCTGGTTCTTCTTTATCAATTCTCGCCACACGATCAGGAAGCGACACTTCCGTATCATTCTCCCGTGTCATCACCACCGTCGCCCCTCGCCTCACCAACTCATCGCGCACCAATTTAGAAACCACCAGGTTGACATCTTTTTCCAAATATCCTGTTGGTCCGGATGCACCAGATTCTTTACCCCCATGCCCTGGGTCGAGTAAAATTTTGAGACCAGATAACGGCTTTTGTCTTTTGAATAACCCCGTTGTTTCCCGCTTGCTTGCAGAGGAGTTGAAAGGTGAGTCACGTAAACCCAAAATCAGACTCGTTCCGTCGTATCTCAGCTTATACCCCCACTGTTGAGCCTTTTTCAGGTGAAAAGTGTATTGCACTCCTCCCTGTCCCCCTGCTGTAGCGGGGGGGAGTTGTTGCCAATCTAGGCGAGAAATCAGAGCGTTGTCATCTAAGCGAATAATATCTGTTTGGGCAGTGGTATTATAAAGGGTGAGAGTAAAAGTCTGATCATTCTGCTGTACACTCACAGGGACGGGAACTTGCAGCGGGAAAACCATTTCCGTCACACCCGGGAGTTTCCGATATCCAACACTGCGGATAATAGTCTGTGGGAAAATTGCTCCTGGCAAAGTGCGCGTTTCCTTACTATTGATCCAAGCGCCATAGTCCAAACGCAACCACTCACCTTCTCGTCCTGTGACTGCTGCCCGTGTGCCTTTAGGTAGAGGCGTGAGTCTAGAATAATTTGTAGTGGGACCAGTACGAGCAACACCAGAATCTGCTGTCACCTCCACAACTTCCAACTGTGCAGGTGAGAGGATGGTGATTTTTCCAGTTCCTGGTTGAGTTATCGTTTTGCCATCCAGCGTCAGTTGAAACTGCGGTTGTCCCAAATTGGCAGATGTTTCGACTGTTGTACACCCCTGATAATTGCTTGCGCTAGACTCAGCAGAGGGTTGATTTTGCCCTGTTAAAGCGGCAGAATTTGCTGGAAGTTGTGCTTGTTGTGGCTGGCGTGCTAGGGAAACAGTCTGATTTCCCAGCTTTACGGAAACAGCCGCATTCGCTGGGGCGATCGCCTTAAAACAGATCGGTTCCCCCGGAAGTTTAGCAATGTCCACTGCTGGTGTGAGAGAATCTTTGGCAAAGGCTAACCCCTGTGGTACTTCCGGTTGAGTCGAAACTCTTGTCACCTTAAGAAGGAGTTCTTGATTTTCGTAGCGGACAGTAAAGACGTTTTCTCCCACCTGCAAGGGAAAACTCGGGGCAAAATGACCAGACTTGCTGCGCTTTACTGGCTTACCATTGATGAGAACCTCTCCACTTGATGGTGCTGTGCCAATAAAGAAAATTTTCTTTGCACTTGTCTGGGAATTTGCCCGAGGATAAACAACTTTGAGGGATTGCTCTTGAGCCAAAACTAACGAGGGTGTGATTATAAAGCTTAATATTACTAATCCTAAAAGTGGTCTCACGTCAAAATAGAAGAATAATTTACAAAAAAGTTGGGAGTGGGGAAGTCGTAAGTAGTTAGTAGTTATTACAACATTCAACACTTATTGACAACTAACAACCAACATCCGTCATTACCCAATAACAATTACTGTGGCACAATGACGGGTGTATTTTTAGAAGTTGCACAAAGTTAAAAATACTATGACTAAGTTTGTATTTGTTACTGGCGGAGTTGTTTCTAGTATCGGTAAGGGAATTGTAGCAGCAAGTCTGGGGCGATTGCTCAAGTCAAGAGATTATTCTGTGTCAATTCTCAAACTCGATCCCTATATTAATGTTGATCCAGGGACGATGAGCCCCTTTCAGCATGGCGAAGTCTTTGTGACTCAAGATGGTGCTGAGACAGACTTGGACTTGGGGCATTACGAACGTTTTACGGATACCTCCATGTCGCGTTTAAACAGCGTAACCACTGGTTCAATTTACCAAGCTGTAATTAATAAAGAGCGACGTGGCGATTATAATGGCGGCACAGTACAGGTGATTCCGCACATTACAAATGAAATTAAAGAGCGGATTGTCAGAGTCGCCAAAGATACTAATCCAGATGTTGTCATTACAGAAATAGGCGGTACGGTAGGTGATATTGAATCGCTGCCGTTTTTGGAAGCAATTCGCCAATTCCGTAAGGATGTAGGGCGGCAAAATGTGCTGTATATGCACGTAACACTAGTTCCGTGGATTGCTTCAGCGGGTGAGATGAAAACTAAGCCAACGCAACACTCAGTCAAAGAACTCAGATCGATTGGCATTCAACCAGATATCTTAATTTGTCGATGCGAACGTCCCCTAGCAACAGGGATAAAACAAAAATTATCAGAATTCTGTGATGTTCCTGTAGAATGCGTCATTTTATCGCAAGATGCTAAAAGCATTTATGAAGTCCCGCTGATTCTGGAACGAGAAGGACTGGCGCAGCAAACGCTAGAGTTGCTGAACATGGAACAACGTCAACCAAATTTGGTGCAGTGGCAAACTTTGGTGGAAAAATTGTACAGTCCCACTCATCGATTGGAAATTGCCATAGTGGGTAAGTATGTGCGTTTGTCCGATGCCTATCTTTCAGTCGTAGAAGCACTGCGCCATGCAGCAATTGCTATGAGTTGCGAACTGCACCTACGTTGGGTCAATTCAGAAAAATTGGAAACCGAAGGAGTCGAAACTTCTCTTGAAGGTGTGGATGGTATCGTTGTCCCAGGAGGTTTTGGCGTCCGGGGAGTCGATGGCAAAATTGCCGCAATTAAATACGCGCGAAATTGCCAAATCCCATTCTTGGGTTTGTGCTTGGGAATGCAATGTTCAGTGATTGAATGGGCAAGGGACATCGCCGGATTAACAGATGCTAATAGCGCGGAATTTGACCCCCATACCGAAAATCCAGTTATTAACCTCTTGCCAGAACAGCAGGATATAGTTGATTTGGGCGGAACAATGCGTTTAGGTTTATATCCTTGTCGCTTGCTTCCCAATACATTGGCTTTCAAACTCTATCAGGAAGAAGTAGTTTATGAACGCCATCGACATCGCTATGAGTTCAACAACGCCTACCGCAATATATTTGTAGATTCTGGTTATGTGATTAGCGGCACTTCTCCCGACGGACGCTTAGTGGAAATAATTGAATTTCCCAACCACCCCTTCTTTATTTCTTGCCAATTTCACCCAGAATTTCAATCAAGTCCCAGTATCCCTCATCCTCTATTTAAGGGTTTCATTCAAGCTGCGATCGCGCAAAGGGCACTGCCGGAGGCGATCGCTCGTTCTAATCCTTCCTCTGTTACACAAGCACCAGCACAAGTCTCTTAATTAATCATCAGTCATGAGTCTTTGGTTTGAGTACCAAAGATTCATGACACAACTCAAAATCTTTTACGGGTGTAGCGCTGAAATTTGCTGCTGTGAAACTTGTGAATTGAGGGATTTTTGTGGCCTACTGGGTGAAAATTCACTATGAGAGAAATGAATATGTAGTCAATTTTGAACGGGTTACGGCTTTTTGTCATGAACGGAACGGCAGGGTTACTTTTTGGTTACCAGATTGTGCTATCCCCATAGTGGTTAATTCCCAAAACAACTTAGAAGACTATCAAAAAATTCTGGATTATATACAGCATGTCACGGCGTTAGGGTTTGAGAAATCCTATTGGGTGAAAATTCTTTACGAAAGGAATGAGTATATCATTAACCTCGACAGCATTAGTTCTTTTTGTCATGAACCAAACAACGGCAGGATAACTTTTTGGTTGCCAAATAGTACTCTTCCCATCATTATCAACCCTGTGAGTAATCCAGATTCTTATCAAAAAGTTTTGGAATACGTTCAGAACACAACTGGTTATCTTTTATAAGTCAAGAATATCGCATGATTGCTGGTACTCCGTGCGATCGCCGAAGGCACTGCGCTTTGCGCAATCGCTGCTTGAAGCACTCTCCCAAAGAGTTATCCTCTGGTCGTTTATTGCCATTTCGATAAGCGTTCAGTAGGAGTGGTTAGCAGAATTTTTAGAACTACCGAACACCAAACAGGTGGATGTTTGTTTTAATGAGTCCTACAACTGCTTCCCATGCCCTAGGAAGAGTCGCAATTTGGTAGTAAAGTTCAACCCAGTCATTGGAAATAAGCGTTGAGTCATACACAGACTGCTTCAACGCCAAAGCTGTACCGCTGCGAGTGGGTTTGAACAATCTGCCAACGAAAGGTAATGTTGCTAACCGAAGCGTAAGTGTTATTTCTTTACCTAAGCCCAAGCTGTTCACCAGGACCAACTTCTCTACTTTTCCAGGAAAATTCAGTGCGAATTCCAAGACGACACCGCCTCCCAGCGAATTTCCAATCAGGCTCGCGCACTCGATACTGAGGGCATCCATGAAATCTTTGACGAACTGGGCTAGGTAGGTGAGCGAATAAGTTGCTGGTGGCTTATCGGAACGACCAGCGCCTACTAAATCAACAGCGTAGACACGATGGTGTTGAGCTAAGACGCTAATATTATACGCCCAAGTCTCCACACTACTGCCGATGCCGTGGAGCAAGATGACTGTTGTTCCGTTACATAAAACCTACCCAATTGCACCCACCGCTAGACTTTTCTACACAACAAGATGACTGGTACTAGTTAGGGAGGTTGGGTTTCGTTTACTTCCTGCTTCATTCTGGAGAAGTCGGCAACAAGACCAGTCCACAGGCGAATACGGTCTAACTGACCGCGTTTTTCACGCCACTTGCTACAACCGGGGGAACCCCCGAAGTTTGCCCGGAGGGAAACCCTCCTTGCAACTTCTCTCCGGCAACGCAGTGGCTCAAATTGATGGCTGCGTTTAAGTCGCGGTCAATAACAAAACCGCAATGCCCGCATTCAAACACTCGCTCATCAAGTCCGAGTGTTTCTTTTTTGATTCCGCAGTTAGAACAAGTCTTGCTAGATGGAAACCACCTATCAACGACTAGCAGCTTGGAACCATATAGTTCACACTTGTAGGTTAACTGTCTACGGAACTCAAAGAATGACATATCAGAGATTGCTTTAGACAAGCGTTGATTAGCCAACATTCCAGACACATTAAGGTCTTCAATCACTACTGTGCCGTGGTTCTTAGCCAGTAGTGTCGTCAGTTTATGCAATGTATCCTTGCGGATGTTGGCAATCTTTCTGTGCAGTCTAGCAATCTGCAAATTCGCTTTTTTCCAGTTGTTTGAACCGATGATTTTATGGCGGTTCAACCATTGCATTTTGCTTAACTTAGCTTCGTACTTTTTGTAAGATTTGGCTCCAGCTATGACATCGCCAGTGCTGAGAGTTGCTAGGTTCTTAATACCAAGATCAACACCTACAACGTTTGTATGTTCGGACTTTTGAGTTTCTACGTCAAATCTGAAGCTGATAAACCATCTATCGGCTTGGCGAGATATTGTGCAAGACTTAATCAATACCTGCGGTAGTCGCTCGTAAGTTTTAATAACGCCAATCACAGGCACTTGGATTTTGTTACCGCCCAAGATTTTGACTGTCCCTTCAAGTGTGAAAGAATCTCGCTTTCCTTTCTTTTTGAACTTCGGCACCCCTTTTTTCTTGTTAAAACAATCTTTCCATGCTTCACGCAAAGCCATCAATGCTTGTTGTGGAGCCGCCGATAGAACATTCGTAATACCATTCATTTTCAGGCTTCACAAGTGCTACCAACCATTTATGAAGGTCAATAGCGCTAGGAAATTTTATCTTGGTTTCGGAATTAACTTTATTATGGTCAAGAATCTGCTTAGTGAGAGCTAGTCCCCAGTTCCACGCATGACGGGATACACCACAATGCTTAAGCAGCTGAGTGCGTTGCGCGTTATTCAGTTTTAGTTCTGTCTTAAAACCTAGTAACATCGTTTTGTTTACATATGTTACTATATTAGCATATAGAGTTAATTTTGTGTGATGCCATTTCAAAAAGGTAACAAGTTAGGATTTAAACCACAGAACAATGAGCCGTTTGATAAGCGTCCTATATGTTTCAATGTACGTGTGGGAGTGAGGGAGAAACTTAAAACCGTCCCTGACTGGCAAGAACGGCTAAGAGAATGTGTTGACAAGCTTCTTGAAGACATGGACAAACAGTAAGCTATGGGTAGCTTTGTCCAGAAATTAAGTTACAGCTTCACCCCCTTGTCCCCCGAAGTCCAGTAACGTGTATTGATTTGACCAACTTGGACATATCGGTCTTGTGGTGTCTGTACAAGCATCATAGGCATCAGTCAGCATTTTTGGTTGACGTGGAGTGACTTGCAGTTGTCATTCAGAATCAGGTTCAATTGATAACGCCTAAGCCCCTACTTTTGAAAAAGCTAACTTCGCGGCACCTGCTATCCCCGCAAAGTTACCCAATTCTGCTGGCAATATTTGTAAACCAAGACGTGAAGTAGGCAGAACTCTCTGCTCAATTTCTGCTTTAACAAATGGTATAAAAAACTCAGCACTGCCACTCACCCCGCCACCAATCACAACTGCTTGCGGCGTCAGCACGTAAACCAAACTAGTCAATCCAATTCCCAAATCTCTACCATATTCTTTCCAGAATGTCAAGGCTTGAGCATCTCCGGCTTTTGCCAGAACGCCGAGTTCTGCTGGTTCCTTGCCTGTACGGCGACGAATTGCGGTGACTGATACATACTGTTCCAAAGAGCCTTGATTGCCACTATTACACCTTGGACCATCTGGCTTGAGGGTAATCAATCCCAGCTCACCGGCTGCGCCTAGAGGACCAGTAAAGAGTTGGCCATCTAGGATAATTGCGCCACCGACACCAGTTCCCAAAGTCAGCAGAATCAGGTTCTGAAAGCGGCGACCTGCTCCTAGCCAAGCTTCCCCTAGCCCTGCACAGTTGGCATCGTTACCGACAATCGTAGGTTTGCCTGTTTTTGCTTCTAAAGCATCGGCTAAAGGCACATCGTACCATCCTGGCAAGTTAATGGCAATTTTGGCAATGCGTCCTTGAGCGTCCGCAGGTCCGGGAGTGCCAACACCAATGGCAATGCAATTTCTCTCAAAGTCAATTTGGGCGATCGCATCTACCATTTTTGCTATAACCGCCTCTGGTGTCGCTGGTTGCGGCGTTGCCACAGTTAAGGATTGTAAACAAGTGCCATCTGCGGTAAAACGCCCCAGCTTAATTGCTGTTCCACCCAAGTCAATACCAATTACTTGAGAATTCCCCACTTTCAAACCCCTCACAGATTTGGCAACAGAATAAGTAGATTTCTGGCAAAAAACCCGTTTATGGCGAATTGGAACCGCAGATGGACTCCTGCGTGCGTAGGACGGGTTCCCCGGCTTGTTCAAAGCAGCATCTGGAGGAGAAGATAGCACCTGCCGTGCAGATAAACACTGCAAAATTTGCTACTTCATTTTTTACCAGTTTCGCTACCAAAAAATTCTACATTCTCAGAGTCATTTGGTGCTGGTCGTAAAGCAGCGACAGTCAGGGGATGAAAACTAGGCTGACTCTGTAAAGATGCTACTGGGGAACCTCTTAAGATGCCAGTCAGGGCGACGGAAAGCATAAAGCCACCAGCAGCGGCAGCAATTAAAGAAATATTATCTTTCACACAGATCTCTCAATGATAAGTACAACAGATATTAGAGTAGCAAACAGATAATGGTTATTTTTTCTCATTTGTCCAACGACAAATGAAAAGAGACTCAATGACTAATGATTATTAACAAATAATTCTTGACTATTTCCGGATGTCTTTGCGTAAACGGGGATTAATAAATTCATTTAACCCCTCACCGAGTAGCGACAGCCCCACAACCATAATTGTCATCGCTAATCCGGGGAAAAAGGCAGTCCACCAAACACCAACAGGTAGTGCTTGCAAAGCTTGTTGTAAATCGCGTCCCCATTCTGGCGTTTCTCTTGGAAGCCCTAAGCCCAAAAAACCCAAACTCCCCAGAATCAAAATCGCATCAGCGGCGTTGAGGGTAAAAAGGACGGGTACGCTTTGAATGACATTGAAAAATAAGTACCGAGAAAGAACTTGCCAAGTGTTAGCACCCATTGCTTGTGCTGCTTCGATGAACACTTCTGTTTTAACGCTAACAGTGTGGTTGCGGACAACACGGTAATATTGCGGGACATAAGCAATGCTGATGGCAAGAGCGGCGTTTAATATTCCACGTCCTACGATAAATGCCAGCGTTACCGAAAGCAGCAAGCCTGGTAGGGTGTAGATACTATCCATAACAAATAGTAATGCTTTATCTAATCTACCGCCTAGGTAGCCACTTACCATGCCCAAAGGCACACCAATAAACATACTGAGTGCTGTAGCCAATAAAACCACTTGCAAGGCAGCTTGAGCGCCAAATAGCGTGCGCGAAAATACATCATAGCCTTCGCGACTGGTGCCAAACCAATGTTGGAGTGAGGGTGGTTCTTGAATGGGGTTAGTCAAGGAATCTAGGGGGTTTTGCAGCCAACCGAAAGCCTGGAGTAAGGGGGCGCACAAAGCCAGGAAGATGAAAAACAAAGTTATCGTTAACCCAATCAACATCAGTCGTTGGGAAAGCGTGGGGTTTTTAGCAAACCGTAAAAATCGAATCGGGGGACTTTTTGTGATGGTCATAAATACAAGAAGCCGTAAGGAGTTGCAAGCTGGTAACTACAGATGACCATTTTACCTATCAGGTTGTTTCGTGCGATTGCCTTTGGCAGTGGGCAAAGCCCAATCGCCGTAAGTCCGGAGGAGGCTTGTGCCAAGCGCGTAAGCTCCCACTGGGTGAAGGCACAAAGGAGCGTCTTTTGCTACTGAGAAGGCGGGTGTTGCACCATCTTTGCAAAGACACAAAGCCGATAACGGCTACAATGTTTACGTGTTGCATTATAAATAAGTGACATCTCCCGGCGATCGCCACAAAGTGGTACACCGACGGCTTCTAAACCTCAAGATTTAGATTTCCTGCTTCTTTGGGAGAGCCTAGTAGCATCCTTGCCCTTACTACCTTGGTTTAAATTCTTGGCTTTAGTTAAAAAGACTTATAAATATTTGTAACAATATTTAACAGGGCAATAATATCATTTAAAGTAGTCAGAAGCCAGCACCTAACCCTGGAAAGTGACAGTGCTGGCTTTGGCTCCTAATTATCAAAGGAGATAATTTCATTATGGCTTATCAAGAGCGCCTCAAACCCTGGGCAGTTGTTCATTCACTGTCCTCCTCACAAAAGGTAGTCGTCAGCCGCCACCGGAGTCGCATTGATGCAGAAGGATACCTTCAGTTATTGCGTGAGCAAAAGCCCCATAGCAAACATGAAGTCGTTTTCGAGATGGTAGAGGGCAATGGGTGTTAAGCTTGTCATTTGCTGACGTTCAGGCTGATAGGGTAAAGAGCGAAGCGAGTATTGGCAGAGAAAAATAGGGTGCATGAACCCAGTGCAACACAAATGACATCTTGCACTAGCCCGCAACAGCCAGAGATTTTAATTTCTGGCTAATAGCAAAACTCCTCACGCATAGAACTCGGTCAAATTTTGCACTCCATTTGAATAGACTTGTTTGGCTTAGCCTACCCATAACGTAAGTTTGGGTAGGCTAAGCCAAACCAATATAAAAAGCGAAGCAACATTATGGTAGGATAATAGTGCTACGGCTTTAACGTTGCTTCGTGGAGGCACGACCAAGTTTTTATAGCAATCATAGATTATTGCTAATTTTTACTAGAGTGTTCGTCGGCAAAAGTTCCAACGACACGCGCTCGTACGCCAGCTTTTCTGGTAACGCTATTTTTTAGCGAAAGAATCCTCAACTATAATCTTTGATTTAGTTGGGGTGCGTTCAATAGACTTGTTGCAAAAGTCATCTATCGACAAAAAAAGTAGTCAGAACTCCAAGAGTTAGGAACTTGAGCGATGAGCGAGGACACTTGTATGCCGAGGTTACTTGGGAACGCAAGCAAAGTGTCCTCCTCTGCACTTAAGTGCAGAGTGGGCGAGGACTTACAAATTGCTTTCAATCAATTGGCGATACTCGCTCTTTTGCTTGACGCCTTTGAGTTCCTTCAACAGATCCTTATCCTTGAAGAACTGAACTGTGGGTGTTCCTGTGACACCAGCATTTTCGGCGATGTCGCGGTCTTTATCGATGTCAATTTCGACAAAGTGGATTTTGCCGTCAAATTCATCCACCACTTTATTTAATATCGGCTTGAGGGTATGGCAAGGACCGCAGCCAGGAGAGACGTATTTGACGATAATCAGGCGATCGCTATCATGGAACAGCTTCCGCAAAGCATAACCCCCGTGATGGCGGGTTGTATTCAAATCAAATTCCGCAGCTTCCTGTTCCTCAGTTTTCTTCTCGGCTGGGTGTTCTAGTTCATTATCTGGAGTTTCCGCTTTTTGATGGAATTCCTGAATCAAACCAGTGGAAGACAACCAGCGTTCTGCTAACATCGCCGCCGCACAACCACTACCAGCGGCAGTAATTGCCTGACGGTACTCATGGTCTTGTACGTCGCCTGCGGCAAAAACACCTTCTAAGCTTGTTTCTGGAGAACCAGGCTTGGTGACAATGTAACCCACATCATCCAGTTCCAGTTGTCCCTTGAATAAAGACGTATTGGGATTGTGACCAATGGCGTAGAATAATCCCTTAACGTGCAGTTTGCTCTCTTCGCCAGTTTTGGTATTGCGGATTTTTATCCCTTCCATGTGGTTGTCGTTCCCAAACACATCTAGTGGTTCACTGTTCCAGTGAACTGTGATTTTGGGGTTACTCAAAACGCGGTCTTGCATCGCTTTAGAAGCCCGCATCTTCTCAGAGCGTACCAGCAAATTCACTTTAGAGCCGTATTTGGTCAGGTAAATTGCTTCTTCCGCCGCCGAGTCGCCGCCACCCACCACAGCTAATTCCGCGCCGTGGAAAATAGGCGTAGCACCGTCGCAAATAGCACAAGCAGAAATTCCTCGGCTCCAGAATTGATGTTCGCTGTCTAAACCCAACCGCTTTGCTGTCGCACCCGTGGCAATGATAACGCTATTAGTTTTAAATTCCCGTTCCTCAGAGCGAACTGTAAAAGGACGCTGAGTTAAATCAACTTCAATAACATCTTCTGTATATAACTCAGCTCCCCAGCGTTCCGCTTGAGCCTTCATCAAATCGATCAGTTCTGGTCCGGTAATTCCTTCGGGAAACCCAGGAAAGTTCTCCACTTCAGTCGTTGTCATCAGCTGACCACCTGGTAACCCCCCCGCTTGGAAACCCTCAAAGACAACCGGTTTGAGGTTAGCTCGTCCTGCGTAGATAGCAGCAGTATAGCCTGCTGGACCAGAACCTATAATCACTACGTTTTCTACTGTCGCGTTGGTCATGATTATTTATATAAACTCATAACGACTACGACTTAGTATAGCAAATTATTTCCGAGCTTGGGAAGGGGGAGGGCAGAGTCATTGCATTTCGGTGCCAATCTGCCAGAAAATTTATTCTCTGTTTCACATATTGACAAAAAAATAATTATGTGTATTATATTATTTTGTTTCCTTCCTTCTTTAATTAAAGTGTAAGCAAAATCAGCTTATGTACTTTTGGGATAGAAATGGGAAATTTTCCGTGAATCTGACTATTGCCATTCTCACTTGCATAAAATATATACACGCGGTAGGGGCTTTCGTCTAGCCCATTGGTGTCAATTTAAGCCAAAACTCTTTTAAAATCTCGTTTCCAGGTAGAACCTGGAAATGCGCGAACCTGGTAACGAGGGTTTGGAGGCTTCGCCGACTCACTGTTGCAACTCTTGCAAGATCTCACGTGAATCTGACTATAACGCTTCTCGTTTGGATGAAGTAATTATTTATCTGTGTCCATCTGTGTCCATCTGTGGTTTTTATTTCTTGATGTATTGCACTCAACTCCCGAACCGCTATATTGCCATTCTCACTTGCATAAAATATATACACACCGTAGGGGCTTTCGTCTAGCCCATTGGTGTCAATTTAACGTTCAGACCTTTACCCCACCTTGATTTGACCCCACCCCGCCAAACTTACGCTTTTGCTCGCCTCCCCGCTTGCGGGGAGGGGTTGGGGGTGGGGTAAAGCCAACGTGGAATCAAGGTTTAAACGTGATTGTTGACACGCATAGGCATTTCTCAGCCCCTACAAACAACCTGTATTGCAGCCAGTTGAAAACTGCTATAAAGGCACAACAACTTATCAGCCCTTGTCTTATTAACAAGAAAATTTTTTACTAAGGTGATATGAAAACGATGTGAAGTGGGTAAGTTACATTTAGAACTTTTTAACCCATGTGCACTTCACAGAAAATACGTATGAACACTCAACGAAAAGCTAAATTTCTGCGATATATTCTTCAGAAAAAGCAGGAAGAGCAGGGTTTCACACTTATTGAACTGTTAGTAGTCATTATTATTATTGGTATTCTTTCTGCTATTGCTTTGCCCTCTTTCCTTAATCAAGCGAATAAAGCCAAGCAGACTGAAGCGAAAACCTATATAGGTTCCATGAACCGAGCGCAGCAAACTTATTACTTGGAAAATGGTACATTTGCAAGTAACACTGAGTTTGATAAGTTAGGTCTTGGTATCGCAACAACGACTACAAATTACAACTACGCAATTCTTCCCGAGACAGGTGCTACTACTACTGCCACGAACCAAGCACAACCACGAACTGATGGCATCAAAGCCTATATTGGTGGCGTGAAACTGGGAAATGTAACTGGCACAAATGAAGGAACGACCGTAGCCGTATTGTGTGAAGCTAAATTTGGCAAAGACATCAATAATGCCAATGCTGCAACAGGTACAGAAGATGCCGAGTTCAACACACCCTCTGGTAGCGGAACCTCTCCTACCTGCCCCCCAACCTACATTAACCTATCTAACAACACGTCCGCGTCATCACAGTCGGATCAGGCTTCGTCTTCTGCGCCAGCAGGTGGCGGCTAGCTTCGTCTCAGTCATCAATCATTGTCCAGTGTTGTCAACATTTTGATTCCCAACCCCATTAAGTCAAAGAACAATAACTCTGTTGGAAAAGTAGTTTGTAGTAGCGCTTCAGCGCTCATAAGCACTCTTCGTGCTTACTACGAACACTAAACAAGTACAACCTTAACCAAGCTAATGACTCCTTTTTTAAACTTTTTTGGAATAAAAATAAAGTAAATAAAATCAACTTAAATTTCAATTACCCGTCATGCACTAGCCAATCGCAGTAGACCGCATAAAACTTTGGGCGTTGCTGAATCCATGTATGAAAAAGATGTCGTGTGATTCCAAACCCTTGTAGAGACCTACCATGGTACGTCTCTACACTTGGATTCATACTTCAAATTAGCAACGCCAAACTTTGTATCTTCGGGTCAATTTCGCTACAGATGAATTTATACCGCTTCTTTGTGTGAAAGTGCCTGCGCTTAGCGCATAAATCCATTGGCTCAGATTCCCGACAACTTCCGCGAAGTCGGGAATCTTGTTCACAATTTCGCTACAGATGGATTTATACCGCTTCCGAAACATCAGCTATGTATAAATTTGTTGCCTTCCTCCTTAGGGACTGTATTATCTTATAAATTTTGTCTCTGACTGAATAATTAAATTTTGATAAAAATCTTTGTTTCCTCTATCTAATATGAGATGTTTGCGATATTGTATATAACATTTAATAGAGTGTGTATAAGTCAATCTCACTGCACAGTCTGCCTTTGGGCAAGAATCTTCAAAAAAGCTCCAGTCATATAAATTTGTTAAAACTTGCATACATTATGGTGGAAAAACAAATAACGTTTTGCATATATCGCTCAAAAGTGTTATTTGTGCAAAAGACAGGACAAGACTTGTTTGAGATCAGTTTACAATAATGGCTTGTAGCGGCGAAACTTACCTGGCTTTGTGGGGATTACCGTACAAAACCGAATTTAATGGTCACGCAATTGAGTAAGTTATGATATAGTTAAAAAGTTAAGACTTGCTTTGCCAAAGAAAAAGGCTCTACGCGTCGTCAAAAATTCCGGAACGGAAAGCAGTTTTGATCAAGCATTTACTAAACCAAATCTGAATTTAATCGAGGTTATGAGTAAGCAGCAAGTAATTCACCCAATGGTGAAGTTGCAGCGTAATGTGAGTTCACTCGTAGATTCTAATATTATCAAGCCCACGGATAGCATTTGGAAAATCGCTTTGCTGTTCGGAAACGAATGGCAACACTGGAAGCAAGAACTGCTAGACTTTGGGTTTAGCATGCAAGATCCAGTCAGCGAATTGCTAGCTGTGGAAGCTTGGGATGAAGAATAGCAGTAGCAAACAGGTTACAGCTGACAGCTCAAGTGGCAATAGGGGATAGGTGATACGTTACAGGTTACAGATGAAAGGTTCAAGCTTTTGTGTGTCGCCTCTACTTTCTACCTTATCCCCTATGCCTTGTCACCTATTCCCTGTTCCCCTATTCCCTAAACTTGGCACGCAGCCAAAGCCTGTGCTAATTCCTTAGCAGTTTGGTAGCGATCGCGTGCCAGAGGTTCTGTAGCGCGGTCAATCACCTCGCGCAACTGCGGAGTAATAGTGGGAACATTTGCGACTTCAAACCGGAAACTGCGTCCCCTCTGGCGATAGAACTTAAATGGGCTTTCGCCAGTCAGCAGAAAAATAAGCGTTGGTCCAATGGCATATAAATCGGATTGAGTCAGAGGTTGTCCCCGTTCTTGTTCGGGGGCACAATAACCCTCTGCACCAATACGAGTTCCAGGTGCCGTGCCAATCTCCTTCACCGCCCCAAAATCCAGCATCACTATGCGATTATTAGAATTTCGCACCATGAGGTTAGCGGGTTTAATATCGCGGTGGATCAGTGGTGGTTCTTTGCTATGGAGATAGTCCAAAATATCGCAGGTTTGAATCATCCAATTAATCGCTAAATTTGGCGTAACTGGTCCTTTTGAATAAATAAGTTTTTCTAGATCCTGACCGTGGACTAATTCCATCGCCAAATATTTCTTGCCACCTTCAACAAAGAAGTCGTAATACTTAGGAATTCCAACATGGCTGAGGGATTTGAGAGTATTTGCTTCTCGTTCAAATAATTCTTGTGCCTTGGCAATTTTCGCCATATCAGCATTCATCTGCTTCAGCACCAGCAGTTGCGGGTGTCCGGCAATTTTTCCTTGTCCATCCCAAGCGAGATAGGTAGTCCCCATACCTCCCTGTCCGAGAATTCGTAATACCTGATATTGACGAATTGTCTGTATCACCGACAGAGGTTCACCGCAGTGGATGCAAAACAAATTGTTAGGCGAGTTTCCTTCGTGCGTGCAAGTGTTGGGTGACGCGAAAGGAGAATATTGTGGAGCGGTTTGCTGGTCCATTTGGAATTTCAAGATGGGACCGCCTTGTGCCAGTTGCAGCAGGGAATTATCTGGCAAAAAAGCCTGAGTCACCAAGACGCCGTTGAGAAAAGTGCCATTTATGCCTTGACTAGTCACCTGCCAAGAACCGCCATTTTTATCAGAACCGATTTGTTTGAGTTCTAAATGATACCGAGAAACCAAAGTATCACTTAAAACAACGTCATTATCTGCGGAACGACCAATCCGTATAATGGACTCGTCGTCAAAGTGCCACTGCCTAAGAGGTGTTTTTTTTTGCGGTTCTAACAGGGTCAGCGTGACCATAGACGATTTTTGATTAGGGAGTAAGGAGATGAGCACAAGACAGCCAAGCGAGTATTGAGAAAGACTAACCATTATTCATTTACTTGCTCATCCTCCTTTAAGAAATCCCTAATCTAAAATTGATTGCTGTTGTTCTAAATTCGGGCGGACTCTTGCCCGGATAACTACAGCAGTAATATTGTCATGACCATTGTAATGGTTTGCCAAATCAATTAAAGCTTGAACGCCAGTTTCCAAATTGGCACTAGAACTCAAGAGAGGGGCTAAGTGAGTTTGCCAATGAATTTTTAACAAATCATTATCTGACAAACCATCCGAAGCAAGAACAAAAAGGGAATCTTCATTTATCTCCAAAAACTGTACATCGGGAATAATCAAGTGTTCATCGCGAGGACCAAGGGCTTGGGTAAGTTGGTAAGCATCAGGGCGCGAGTATGCCACACTAGGTTCCACACCCCGAGAAATTTCCCGTTGACCAACTTCATGGTCTACCGTGATTTGTTCCAGTCCTCTTTTGGGAGTCACGCGGTAGAGACGACTATCTCCCACATGAGCCACCACGACATGAGTATCTTGGATTAAAACCATAATGAGGGTGGTACCCATGCGCCCAACCCCAGAACGGGAATCTTGTTGATTGACATCGAAAATGGCTTGATTAGCTTGCCGTACCGCTTCTCGGATATCATCTTCTGTGGGCAGTTGGTCAGAAGTCCAGTGGGTTTGAAAGTACTGGCGCAAAGAACTGACAGCTAAGGCACTAGCAACCTCCCCACCAGCGTGTCCGCCCATTCCATCGCACAGAACATACAAACCACGTGCTTGTAAAGTACGGTTGTTGGGCAATTCTAGCTTATGAATTTTTGTTTCAATACCAAAGTAATCTTCGTTATGGTCACGTTGACGTCCTACATCGGTAAGCCCTGCATTTTCCAAACTCACTAACTGCATCGGCAGAACAAGTGTGGGCATATCATCGGTTTTCAATTCAGTGTCATCCTCTTGCTCATCTAATTGCAAGACAGTGGGCGTAGCGGTACTGTAGGGCATTGTTCGGGTAATTGGAACACTTGTGGAATTGCCTTGCAATTCAGAGGCTATAGCTTCCAAACGTGATTGCAGCTCCACGAGCGTTTGGATCTTTCCGAGTTCCAACTCTCCTATAAGGTGTAAAATAGAGCCAAATTGAGTGCGTTGAGACTGTCTAAAAAGCGCCTGCCAAACTCGTCCTAAAATTTGGACTGTAAAGGGCTGTGCTTCTAGCTGTGGTTCTAAATCTTCTGATAACTCAGCAGCCGATGACTTACCTGGTAATTCTACATACAAGCGCTGTAGTGCTAGCGACAGGTCTTCATCGAGTCGCAGATTCCCCAACTCCCACAGACTTTGACGGCACTTTACTGTTTCCAGCACCGCCCATAGTTGGGTCATCTGGTAAAAAAAGTGTACAATTTGTAGCGAACTTGTCGTATCTTCTCGCCACAGTTCAAGTAATTTTTGCCAGTTTGAGCGGTCTTCGAGCAGTACCACCTGTATATTTTCATGCTGCCAAGCATCATGAATTGGCGGTATTCCCAGATGGCACCAAGATTGTAAGGCAATATAAGGTTTAGCGAGACTGGGAATTTTCTGCTCCCCCACTGATGGCGTTGCTAACCCCTGTTGCTCATTTGCTAGCATGACCTCAAGCAGCGACAGTTGGTATGGTTGGCAATCTAGAACCCTAACGCACACCTCAGTATTAGTAGCAATTTCCCCTAAGGCTGGTAGCGGTTCTAGCAGTTGATAGCGCTTCTGTGGGTCTAGATACGACCCTACCGACAGAGGGGAGGGAAAAGAGGATAAGGAGGATGAGGAGGATAAGAAGGATGAGGAGGATAAGAAGGATGAGGAAGAAAATATTGCTTCCCTATCTCCCCTATTTTCCCCAGCCGCAAAAGTTCCTTCCTGAGTAATAATTGCCCACAGAACTGTTCCGCATTCTGCGCCACAGTTATCACATCGTTGTGCATTCAAAGCCACATAAGTACTGCACTCTGGACAGACCTTTTGGGTCAGAGAAGCGCCACAGTTTTGACAAAATTTGTTGGTATTGGGGTTTTCAAAGTTACACTGAGGGCAAATCAGCATTGTGGAAGTTCCTTAATTCCCGATCCAAAGTGCTTCTAGCCACTAGAATCCAAAAGTGCCACATTTGTTAGCACCTGCCTACAGTAGACCGACAAAATATTGTGGTTCATCTGGCGAATTTTGGTGGCAGTCTTAATTGTTACGCATATTAACGATAGATTTCAGATACGGCAACATATCTCCTCACAATAAATTGCCATTAAAGCTAGACTTTGTGGCATATTCCAACACATATCTTTAGGTTTAGGAAATTTAGGGCGTGGGAAGATAAGGGAGATAATAAAGTCAAAAAAATCACATTTGTCATATTTGTCACATATGTATTATTCTCTTTCTCTTCCTCATCTTTCCAATCACCCCTCAAGCAGCACAGAGAGTTGAATAGCCAAGCAAGCGTTATAAGACCGACTTTCAACTTCCATTGTTCCTTCTATGTAGTTTGTATGTTTTTGTATCAGTGTCACTCTTCATCCTGTGCTTGCTTGTCTCCAAGAGTCATTACTAAGAATGTGGTAAAGTTTTCCAAAATACTTAATAATTGAGCCGCAGGAATTTCTACATCCCTACACCTCGTTTCTGGGAACTACGCGCCTCGACCTGCAAAAGCTAAATCAAGTAACAATTTGAGTTCACGAGGAGTCAAATCACGCCATTGACCTGGTTGCAGACCATCTAAATGTAGGTGAGCGATCGCTACCCTAATGAGGCGCAAAGTCGGAAATCCCACAGCCGCCGTCATTCGCCGTACCTGACGATTTTTCCCCTCTGTTAAAGTCATTTCCAACCACGCTGTCGGCACATTTTTGCGAAATCTAATCGGCGGATCCCGTTCTGGTAAAGAAGGTGTTGGTAATAGCTGCACCAAGGCTGGTCGAGTCCGGTAATCTTGGATCATCACACCTTCTTGCAGCTGTGTCAAAGCCGCAGCATCAGGAATTCGTTCCACCTGCACCCAGTAAGTACGTTCGTGTCCAAACCGAGGATGCGAGAGGCGATGTTGCAATTGTCCGTGGTTAGTCAACAGGAGTAACCCCTCACTGTCCCAATCTAAACGCCCCACAGGATACACATCAGGAACCTCGATGTACTCTTTCAAGGTGCTGCGTGTCGGGGAGTCTTTTGTAAATTGGCTTAGGACGCCATAAGGTTTATAAAACAGAATATATCGATAGTCAATAGTCATTAGTCATTAGTCATTAGTCATTGTAGAGACGCGCTGAATGAAAGCGTCTGTACATCTTTGTCATTAGTCATTGCTCAAGAGCTCAAGAGCTCAAGAGCTCAAGAGCTCCCCATCTCCCCTTGTTTGCAGCTTACCAGAGCTTAAGGGCGATTGCGCGGAGCGCAGTGGGAAGCACGAGGGCAATCGCCCAAGGCTTCGCCGTGAGCGCTCAGCCGAACGGGGCAGTGGTAAAGCCAATTGCACTCTACCATCCCTCACTCTTAGCTTTCCCCCTGAGTGCTTTAAACTTATGAATACAAGTACGTCAGCGTAAATAATTAAAGGTTTGTAGTGAGGGCTAAAGCCCCACTTTAAGGGCTGAAGCCGTGACTACGAGTTAATTTCCATATTTTTTACATTGCTTAACATAGTTTGAGTTATTCTCACCGACCTACTTATAAGCTTTTGAACTATAAGCTTTTCAACGTCACCTCTGTGCGGAGATTTACTTATCATCTGTAGCAAATTTATAACAAAAATACTTCGCATTCTACCTTCTGCTTAACCAACCCCTCCACCTCAGTTTCTTCATAATTTGTCAACTTCTTGCTCCCATCCCCAACGAAGGTGGTAAAATCAATTCCCATGCTAGGGGTGCCTGCATAGGCTGAGATTACACCCTTAACACCTGAATCCGGGTAATACCGGCGGAGGGAAGCTGTTTATCGAGGAAAGCAAATATGCGGACAGAATGGGTCGCCAAGCGGCATGGGCAGAGTAATGTTACTCAAATGCATTATGCCCGTCAGGGTGTCATCACCGAAGAAATCCATTACGTTGCTCAGCGGGAAAACCTTCCCGTTGAGCTCGTTAGAGACGAAGTAGCACGGGGACGGATGATTATCCCTGCTAACATCAACCACACGAACTTGGAGCCAATGTGTATTGGTATCGCCTCCAAGTGTAAGGTAAATGCTAATATTGGCGCGAGTCCTAACTCTTCCAATCTTGATGAAGAGGTTGCAAAGCTGAATTTAGCAGTGAAGTATGGTGCTGATACCGTAATGGACTTGTCCACTGGTGGCGGTAACTTGGATGAAATTCGTACTGCTATTATCAAAGCTTCACCTGTGCCAATTGGCACAGTCCCAGTTTACCAAGCTTTAGAAAGTGTCCACGGCAACATTGAAAAGCTGACACCAGATGATTTTCTTCATGTTATCGAGAAACACGCCCAGCAGGGTGTCGATTACATGACTATCCACGCCGGAATTTTAATTGAGCATTTGCCCTTAGTCAGAAGTCGCATTACTGGCATTGTGTCTCGCGGTGGCGGCATTCTGGCAAGATGGATGCTACACCATCACAAGCAAAACCCGCTTTATACCCACTTGCGCGACATCATTGAAATTTTTAAGAAATATGATGTCTCGTTCAGTTATGGTGACTCCCTGCGTCCTGGTTGTACCCATGATGCTTCTGATGAAGCACAATTAGCTGAACTTAAAACTCTCGGAAAACTCACTCGCAAAGCTTGGGAGGATGACGTACAGGTCATGGTAGAAGGTCCTGGACACGTCCCGATGGACCAAATTGAGTTCAACGTCAAAAAGCAGATGGAAGAGTGTTCTGAAGCTCCTTTCTACGTGCTAGGACCATTGGTAACGGACATCGCCCCTGGTTACGACCACATTACTTCCGCAATTGGGGCAGCAATGGCTGGTTGGTACGGTACTGCGATGCTATGCTACGTCACACCGAAAGAACACTTGGGTTTGCCGAATTCGGAAGACGTACGCAACGGTTTGATTGCCTACAAGATAGCAGCTCACGCAGCAGATATTGCCAGACACCGCCCAGGCGCAAGAGACAGAGACGATGAACTGTCTACTGCGCGTTACAACTTCGACTGGAACCGTCAGTTTGAATTATCACTCGACCCCGAAAGAGCGCGGGAATATCACGATGAAACTTTACCAGCAGACATTTACAAAACTGCTGAGTTTTGTTCAATGTGCGGTCCCAAGTTCTGCCCAATGCAAACCAAAGTTGATGCTGATGCCCTGACAGAACTTGAGAAGTTCTTGGCGAAGGACAAGGAAGTGGTAACTCAAAGTTAGCTATAGCGGTTCTCGTAAGAATCACATACACCACCACGAATAATGTAGAGACGTAGCATGCTACGTCTCTACACCCGTGTATTGCACGCAACACCAGAAGCGCTAGAAATCCGCATTCTATTGGTAAACCAGGGTGGGCAATACCCACCCTACTTTTAGCTATTTGCAAGCTCCTTATATCGCTGTTGAATCTCCTGAATTTGAAACACCGCCTCAAACTGCAACCCGGCTTGTTGGTAAAACTCTGCTCCCCCTTGCTGGCGATCTACTAGTGCAATGACTTGATTGACACTATAACCTGCTGCTCTTAGCCGTTCTACTGCTTTCATAGCAGATTGTCCAGTCGTGACGACATCTTCCAAAACCACGACTTTTGCACCTTCCGGCAAACTGGGACCTTCAATATATGCCTTTGTACCATGTCCTTTCGCTTCTTTGCGAACAATCAGCGCCGGAATCGGTCGGTTTTCATAAGTAGAAACGACACTTACTGCTGTCACAATTGGATCAGCGCCCAGAGTCAGCCCAGCAACAGCTTGGGTATCTAAAGAGAGTAGAGGTAATAGAATTCGTCCAACTGCTAAGGCACCTTGAGGGTGGAGCGTTACTTGTGTTTTATTGATGTAATAAGAGCTACGCAGCCCCGAAGCAAGGACAAAATCACCTTCTTGATATGCTAGTTGACAAAATAAATCTAGTAAGTGTTGGCGCAGGGTTACTAAATCAGTAGTAGCTGCCCAGATACTTTGCTGGTTAAGGGTTTCGGCGTGATGCGTCATTACAACTAGTAAAAAATTATGCTACACAAAAGGTTGAACTCACGAAAATAGTGCTGAGGTACTGAGAAAGCCCTAAGCAATGATTTCTCAGTGTTAAGTGGAAATGACTCAGCACTTTTATGGGAGTTCTGAAATCCAGCATAAGTCAAGATTCGCCTAAATACTTGAGGAGCAATGAATATGGGTATAAAATTCAAACCCATAAGTGGTTTATTGCTATTGGTAGCTACTATAAGTTTTCCGACTCTTAAAGCCCAAGCGCAAACACCCAATTATGAAACACCGAGTGAGGTGTTTGAACGTGCTTTTTTTAGAAACGACCCCAATTTTTATGGAAGTCAGACTTTGAAAAGTCAAATTAACGAAATACTTGGAGCTGGTTCTATTGGACGCAACTCATTTCCGGAAAATCAAATTGCCCGAGATGCTGAGTTAGTTAACATTGTGTATCGCGATGTCCTAAATCAGCAGGTTGGTCATGATCCATACATTCGTACCCGGGATTTACCAAATCCTTACGACTCGTCACTACTCGCCTCTCCTCGCATGAATGCGAATCAACCTAAAGTAGGAACTCAGTTCCAATTTGAAGCCGCACCACCTCGGTGAAAGCAAAGAAAAAAGAAGCAATACAAGGGATTTCCAACAAAAATTATCCATCTTGTGGGATGAGCCGGACAGCTTGCCTCTCGTATCGTCTGCCTCCACAAGAGGTTGTTGGATAATTTTTTATTGGAAACTCCCTAAAACCAGATTCTTTCTTATTTCTTTTATTTTCTTTCTTCATTATTAGTCCAGGGTGCAGGAGTTGAACCTGCCTAACGCGAATTATGAGTTCGCTGCCTCAACCGCTCGGCCAACCCTGGTCGAGAATCAATTGTAGCGTAAGTTCACACAGTTTGACAATCTAAGATATCAGATCTAATTTTTAGACTACACCGTTTAAGGACGCGATAGTGCAGACTAATATTGATTAAGTTCCTTTAGGAATTAAAGTAAACAGCTTCGATACTTTTAAATAGACCAGCATTCTTGTGCAATGGCTTGGCGACAATGAAACTAAATTCTACTGTACTTCTAACTCTGATTTTGTTAATCC
Organism: Scytonema sp. HK-05; assembly: GCF_963872035.1. Lineage (NCBI taxonomy): Bacteria > Bacillati > Cyanobacteriota > Cyanophyceae > Nostocales > Scytonemataceae > Scytonema > Scytonema sp. HK-05. The sequence continues at coordinate 42,114 of NZ_CAWMYC010000121.1, read as the reverse complement.
TGATGTTGGGATCTGGTTCTGTGAGTGCGTTTTGGGGATTTACTTTGGGAAGTGCAGCACTCAAAGGCGTCACATCGCCAGATGCTCGTCCCACAAATAAATTTGCCAGCAGTAAATCAGCGAAGGAGCAACATACAGGGCTTGCTCTACTTAAGGAAGATGAAATCTTGAAAATTGTCAAATCACGCATTGAGGGCAAAACCAAGGCTGCTAAATCAAAGAAACAAGACGACGATGACGAGGAGACAAACAACAGCAAGAAGAAGCGAGAGGAAAAACCCTTGCAAGTGGCTGAAGAAGAAAAGCCTCAAGCAGGGTTTCCCATTAACACTGAAAGCGAGGGTGTCAGCATTTCGGTGCAATCTGCTCGCTTTTCTGGTGGTGCTTTGCTGTTAAAAGTAAAAATGCAAAACAAAGGTAAAGATTCTGTGCGCTTTTTATATAGTTTTTTGGATGTCTCTGATGACAAAGGACGGACTTTGAGCGCTAGCACAGAGGGCTTACCATCAGAATTGCCAGCAAATGGACCTACTTATTCTGGCACGGTGAGCATTCCTACGGCTTTACTTGATGATGTCAAGCGCGTTTCTCTTGCTCTGACAGATTATCCCGCTCAAAGACTGCGGCTAGAAGTGTCAAATATTCCTGTAGAAAGGTAGCTTGGAGCATTGAGAGATTGGGTACTGGTTAGTGGTGAGTCAGTGCGGTCTAAGGGGTTTCCCCGATGAGCAACTGGCTCACCCGAAGGGTTAGTAGTCAATGGTTATTAGTGAAGGAAAATCAACTAACAGCTCATAACCAACAAATGTACAGACGCTTCAAACAGCGCGTCTCTACAAATGTATTTCCAATCCAAAATTCCCAGACTATTTTTCAATTTGGGGGCATCAGTATTACACGAGCTTTGACAGTGAGTGGTTTTTCTAGCTTAAGTTTGACAGACGTAGGGCTGCGATTGTTGTCAGTGCTGCTGTTGATTGCTATCAATGCCTTTTTTGTAACAGCAGAGTTTTCTATGGTGACAGTACGGCGATCGCGCATTCATCAGCTTGTGCAGGCTGGTGATCTTCAGGCGATCGCCGTCGAGGTGCTGCAACGCAGTATTGATCGATTGTTATCTACAACTCAATTGGGCATTACCCTTTCTAGTTTGGCATTAGGGTGGATTGGAGAAAGTACGGTTGTTGTGCTCTTTAAAGCATCGCTACTATCTTTACCTTTACCTAAAGGGATGAGTACAGTTATCGCTCATTCTTTCTCAATCCCAATCACCTTTTTTTTCATAGCCTATTTGCAAATAGTTTTGGGAGAACTTTGTCCTAAATCAGTAGCTATGCTGTATTCAGAACAGCTGGCAAGGTTTTTGGGACCCTCGGTCAGAGGAACTGTCAGATTTTTTAGCCCCTTTATTTGGATTCTCAACCAATCAACTCGCTGGCTGTTGCGACTTTTTCGCATCGAATACGCTGGTCAAAGCTGGAGATCACCTGTTACATCTGAAGAATTACAACTGATTATTTCCACAGAACGTGAATCGATTGGCTTGCAGGCAAAAGAGAGAGAATTGCTCAAAAAGGTCTTTGAGTTTGGCTACCAGACAGTTCAAGCAGTCATGGTTCCTCGTACCAGCATTGTAGCGTTGCCAAAAGTCGCCACCTTCCAGACTTTTCTCGCAGAAATGGTAGCTACAGGTCATTCTTGCTACCCTGTTATTGGAGAATCTTTGGACGATATTCGTGGCATTCTTTACTTCAAAGACTTGGCAAAACCCTTAGCTATGGGCAAACTAACTTTAGAAACACAAATCCAGCCGTGGATGCGTCCTGCAAGGTTTGTGCCAGAACATACCGTCTTAAACGAACTGTTGCCAATGATGCAGCGAGAGCAACCAACTATGGTGATGGTGGTAGATGAATTTGGTGGTACTGTAGGACTGGTCACCATCCAAGACATTATCGCTCAAATTATCGGCAACCTAGGCGAACCAGACAGTACTAACGACCTGCTGATCAAGATTTTAGACGAGCAGATTTTTCTCGTGCAGGCGCAGATCAACTTGGAAGACCTGAATGAGGTTTTGCATCTTAATTTGCCCTTAAAGAAAGAATACCAAACTTTAGGGGGCTTCTTACTTTACCAGTTGCAGAAAGTTCCCGCGCTTGGCGAAACCTTCTGCTATGAAAATCTAGAATTCACCGTCGTGTCAGTCAGTGGACCGCGCCTGCATCAGATTCAAGTGCGACGGTTGGAGGAGGAGTGAAAAAGATGAGGAGGATGAGGAGGACGAGGGGGATGAGGCAGTTCCCCCTCATCTCCCTACACAGCGTAAGCCAGAGGATCTTTCAATCCCAGTTCCGCAAAAGCAGCAAGACGCAAGCGGCAAGCATCACAGACACCGCAAGCAACATCGGCTCCTGCATAGCAAGACCATGTGAGTTCCCAAGGAACTCCCAGTTTGTTGCCAAGTTGGATAATTTCAGTTTTTTTTAGATCAATCAAGGGTGTGACAATTGAGATAGGTTCCCCTGAACGTCCTTGTTTTGTTCCTAAACGAAACACCTCCTGCATTGCCTGGATGTAATCAGGGCGACAATCAGGATAGCCAGAGTAATCTAAGGCGTTAACACCAATGTAAATACGTTGTGCGGCAATAGTTTCGGCGTAGGCAAGGGCAAAGCTTAAAAAGATGGTATTACGAGCAGGAACATAGGTGACAGGGATAGTTTGAGACATTTCCTCTAGCTCACGCTTTTGGGGTAAATCAATAGCGTTATCCGTAAGTGCCGAACCGCCCCATTGTCTTAAATCAAACCTTACCACTTGATGGTCTACTACGTCAGCTTTTTGAGTGATCGCCAACGCTGAGCTTAACTCTCGTCGATGTCGCTGTTGGTAATCAAAGCAGATGGTATAGCACTCACAACCATCAGCTTGCGCTTGGTAGAGAACTGTGGAAGAATCTAATCCACCAGACAGTAGAATGACAGCTTTCATACTAAGTAGTTTTTATTTAAACAAAGTCATTTCCAAAAACAGCGTGTGAAAGAGCGTTTCGGCTGCAAAGCTGTCCTTTGTTGAGGAGGACAGCGCCCCTTCGGGGTTCGCCAGTCGCCTGCTGTCGGGAAACCCTCCAAAGGGCGCTGGCTCACTGTGCTTATGCGTCAAGCGCATACCGAGGATTCCCCCGAGGGGCGTGCAACTGGCGTGCGACTGGGATGATGATCTATCGAAAGATGAACTATCGAAAAATGTCTTGCCTACACCCTACACCTTAATGTAGATTTTGCTTTCACTCATTCATTTTTTTGTGAAACAAACAGAACTTCACTAACGTCTTAGTTATTTCTTAAAGCCAATAAAAAATTCATTATAGTTTTTGTAAAGTGCAAAAAAAGCATCAATTTGAACAGAACACATAAAAGTGATCCAGATGACGGGAACTCACAAGAAACTTTGAAATTCTTCATAAATAGAACCTCTATGTTACCATCTGGATGGTTTTAGACGCATGGTCATTGGCAATTGAGTATCAAAGCCAATGACCGTAGCGTCTCTATATTTGGTGGTTGAGGAGTGAATAAGAGTGCAAAATAGAAGCATGTTAGCAGGGGAACAAAATGGTCAAGTACAGCGCAACCATCCACGACCGATCCGCATAGGCGTGATCGGCGTGGGTAATATGGGACAGCATCATGTCCGCGTATTGAGTTCGATGAAAGACGTTGAACTGGTCGGTGTAGCAGATATTAATGTCGAGCGAGGGTTGGAAACTGCTAGCAAATATAAAGTCCGCTTTTTTGAAGATTATTGCGATCTGCTGCCTCATGTAGACGCAGTTTGCGTTGCTGTCCCTACCCGCTTGCATTACGCCGTGGGCATTAACTGTCTTTTGGCAGGAATTCATGTTTTGATTGAAAAGCCAATTGCAGCAAGTATATCTGAAGCAGAATCGCTAGTAAATGCTGCTGCCGAAACTGGATGTATCCTACAAGTGGGTCATATAGAACGGTTTAGTCCAGCATTTCAAGAATTGAGCAAGGTGTTGAAAACTGAAGAAGTGCTGGCGCTAGAGGCACATCGCATGAGTCCGTACTCAAGTCGGGCAAACGATGTCTCAGTTGTCTTGGATTTAATGATTCACGACATTGACCTACTTTTGGAATTAGCCGGAGCACCAGTAGAGAAGTTAACAGCTAGTGGTAATCGCACTTTGGACTCTGGTTATTTAGATTATGTGACTGCTACCTTGGGATTTGCCAATGGTATTGTCGCTACTGTGACTGCCAGCAAAATCACTCACTGCAAAATCCGCCGCATTGTTGCCCATTGTAAAAACTCGTTTACTGAAGCAGATTTTCTTAGAAATGAAATTTTGGTTCACCGGCACACCAACGACTACCGACAAGCATTGTACAAGCAGGATGGTGTGATTGAAAGAGTTTGTACGAGCAATACTGATAAGCTAGGGGCAGAATTGGAGCATTTTGTCAACTGCGTGCGTGGTGGAAATCAGCCTTCCGTCGGTGGTGAACAAGCGCTCAAAGCCCTCAGATTGGCAAGTTTAATCGAACAAATGGCTCTAGAAGACCGTGTTTGGAACCCATTGGATTGGCAATCCGAACCAACAAGAGTGCAATCATTGACACCTACTCTTTAAGGGAACAGGGGACAGGGTACATAAAGGGAACAAGGGATAGGTTGTAAGGGACAGGAGAATAAAACCTCTTTGTGACCTACAACCTGTCACCTCTGTTCTGTAACCTATACCTTGTTCTCTATTCGTTTTATGAAGTGTTTTTTTTAACAAGATTAGTTAAAAAGTATCGGATAATGCTTATTTAATACAGTAATAACTGTAACTTAGCAACGAAACTTCTGTAGTAACTTCAGGAATGACTTAATGATAGATACGGATTGGATAAAACAGATTATCGAATCCCTAGGCTATTGGGGAATCGCCCTGCTCATGTTCCTCGAAAACCTATTTCCCCCCATTCCTTCAGAACTGATAATGCCCTTGGCAGGATATACATCAAATCTGCCAGGGGCTAAACTTAATGTCATAGGAGTCTTTTTTGCCGGACTACTGGGTTCTGTACTAGGCGCACTTGTTTGGTACTATCCCGGTAAAATTTTTGGGGAAAAGCGCTTGCGAGCGTGGGCTGACAAATATGGTAAGTGGTTGAGTATCTCTAGCAAAGATATCACCAAGGCAAAGCGCTGGTTTGACCAGCAAGGTGGCAAAGCAGTTTTTATTGGTCGTCTTGTACCGGGAGTCCGCACTTTGATTTCCGTTCCCGCAGGCATGAGCAATATGCACTTGCTACCATTTTTAATTTACTCAACTTTGGGTAGCGCAGCATGGGTTGCTTTGCTAACATACTCAGGATATGCCTTGGGTAGTCAGTATGAACTAGTGGACAAGTACCTGGCTCCTGTATCTAAAATTGTGCTTGCAGTTATCGTCCTGGCATTTGTTGTTTGGGTGATCAAGCGGAGGCGAAAAAACAGGAGAAAGTAAAAAAATCCTTGTCGCCAACGAACGCAGAAAAACAAGCGTTTTTTGGGTAAAACAAAGCGTTATCACCGATGTCACTCTCGCTCCTGCTTTACTATTTTATGGTAATAAGCCAAAATCATGCGCGATCGCGCTTTTCTGTGCGCCCTTGGGGGCGATTGCCTCCGGCACTGGGCACATGGACAATCGCGCTTTGCTCAACGACGCGCGTCATTGTTTGCATATTTCTTGGTACAGTTGACGCAATAAAGGTTTTCTGATACACGCCTTTATGTAAGATGGGCATGATAACTTGTTATAGCTAAGGTAAGTACTAGGAGCTTTCATGACAGACCAACCTTCCGCCGCCACTCCGATGAATGCCGCTGCTATCCCAATGAATAGAGATAGAGTTTCGGCATCTACCCCAATAAATGCCGCTCCTCCTCAAGCAGTTGGTGGCGGTGCAGGAAAAAAGATTCTTAGTGTTGACTTAGGTAGAACTTCCACCAAAACTTGTATTAGCCGCGAGCCTAACAATGTGGTGTTCGTATCTGCGAACGTCAAAGAAATGTCAATGGAACAAGTGCGCGGGGGTGTTTTTGAAGCCCGTGCTACTGACCCATTAATGGATTTGTGGCTGGAATATCAAGGTAGTGGATATGCTGTTGGTCAACTGGCAGCAGATTTTGGGGCTAACCTAGGTGTGGGTCAATCTAAGGTTGAAGACGCACTGGTAAAAGTGTTAGCTTGCGCTGGCTACTTTAAGCTCAAGGATGAGGTCTCTGTGATCCTGGGTCTGCCTTACCTTTCTCAAGAACAATTTGAAAAGGAAAAAGCACAGCTCATCAGCCAACTGAGTGGTCCTCATGTGATGAATTTTCGTGGAGAAGCCGTATCGCTGAACGTTACCAAGGTTTGGGTGATGCCAGAAGGCTATGGCAGTTTGCTTTGGACTGAGGCTCAACCGAAAAAAGGCGCAGCACTACCCGATTTCACTAAAGTCTCTGTGGCGATTGTAGATATTGGACATCAAACTACCGATTGTTTGATGGTTGATAACTTCCGCTTCGCCCGAGGTGCTTCCAAGAGTGAAGACTTCGGTATGAGCAAGTTTTATGAACTGGTGGCTGCCGAAATTGAGGGAGCAGATAGCCAGTCACTGTCTCTGATTGCTGCAGTCAACCGACCCAAGAGCGATCGCTTCTACCGTCCCCGAGGAGCCAGCAAGCCCACCAATCTCGATGATTTTCTCCCCAATCTTATAGAAATGTTTTCTCGCGAAATCTGTAACCGCGTGCTAGCATGGCTACCAGAGCGCGTTACAGATGTGATTCTCACCGGAGGAGGTGGAGAATTCTTCTGGGAAGATGTTCAACGTTTGCTTAAAGAAGCAAAAATTAACGCTCATCTAGCTTCACCATCCCGACAAGCAAATGCTTTGGGGCAGTACATTTATGGAGAGGCACAGTTATCCCCCGCTCGTGCTAGAGCTTAAGACTGATGTTCCAATGGTCAAAAAAAGTGGTTAAATCGGTTACGTTCAACCCAGGGGTGGCTGACGAAAGCTTGTTAGCTCTTGTCGAAAGTCAATTGGAGAAAGATCCTGAAAAGACTTTCAGCGACCTTTGTAAAGAAGCCTTATGGCAATCTTTGTGCGTACCGGAATCTGTAAGACCAGCCCCAAAACCAGCAGCAGCAACAGCAACACCAGGGGTGGAACAACAAATTGCTGACTTAAGAAGTCAGATAGCTGACCTTGAGGAACGTTTTTTTGCCAAGGAATCTAATCGGTTGGAGATGATGGAACAGCATCTCATGCAACTGAGTCAACAAGTGGCTCAACTGGCTATCATGGTTAATCATGTATCAACCAGTCCCCCTCCAACACCCCAAAGCGCACCAGTGCTAGAAGTTATAAATAATACTTCTACTCCTACTAATGCTGCTGCGACTCCTCCTGCTGAGGTTGACCCAGTCATCAGCCGCATTAGTCAATTTCTGGATGATTTCTAAGGAAATTTCAGGGTGTGAAAGTGTTTCGCTGCTGTCAAACCTCCTTAATGGGAATTCCTGTTAAGGAGGTTTAATGTTTGTGAATTTTTATAGTTTTGCGTTAACCAGAGATCATCTGCAGAAGGCTGACTTCTGAGTGCAAGTTACCCAAAAGAGCGATCGCATTTTAGTGGTAAGGTTAATCTGAGTTGAAGTTTTCTGTTATCGCTGCAAATTGAAGCTAACAGATTATCAAAAGACAAATTTTGGGCTATGAAGAATGACGACTGCTTAAAATAACCTATTTTGGGTTTATCCCATCTTAGGTTTTATGATACTGTCGGAGACTTTGAAAAAGCAAGCTAGGTGACTAAATCTGTTTTTACAGAGAAATATAACTTGTTCCGCCTACTGCTTATTGAAACTCGCAACTCTAAGAAACTTACACAAGCTCAGGTTGCAAAAAGGCTGCAAAAACCACAGTCTTATGTTTCCAAGTATGAGCGTGGTGAACGGCGTTTAGATGTAGTGGAGTTTTTGGAGAAAGCCTTGGCTTTAGGTGCTAGTCCCTGTGAATTCCTGCGAAAACTCGAAGAACATACATCAGCAGAAGATTGTACTAGGCAATAACTGTGACTTCTAAAGCAAAGATACCTGATTTTGATCCTGAACTCATAGTGTCTGATGCTGAAAGAATAGCAAACGATAGTGCTGGGATGTTTTGGGATGATTCTGTAAAAACAGTTTTATCTGTATGTTGTAGTTCCCCTGAACTGTTTCCAACTTTGAAAGGATGCAATTCCCGTTTAGAGTACATCAATAAGTGGTTAAAGAAGTATTTTGACGGTTACAATAATCGACCATCAAAACGAAAGAGCAAGAAGATAGGTACTGTTCCTGATATAGTGATAGATACGATTATCTCAGCCCGTCTTCCTACTCTCAGTACTGATCAGATTGATCAGATAAAGTCTGCTCATCGTCTTTCCATGTCAGCAGAAAATATATTAGGTTTACTTTTGGAAGAATATCTTGCCGAAAAGCTATCATCTTATGGTTGGTATTGTGCTTGGGGCGAGACTATAGACAAGGTTGATTTTTGCACCAAGAAAGGTGATCTGTTACAAGTTAAGAACCGCAGTAACTCTGAAAACAGTTCAAGCAGCAGTGTACGTAAGGGAACTCTAATCCGAAAATGGCATAGAATCAATGCTAGTAATGGAGCTTACTATTGGAAAGAACTCAATCAATTGATAGGATGTTCAGAACTTTCTGAAGAAGATTTTTCTGCTTTTGTTAGAAAAACTATCACTGAAAACCCCACAGCATTGTATGTAGAAGATAGTAACTACTGGCGGCTCATAAAGTAATACACCACTTAAAAGAGTAACCAATCAGTAAATATTAATATAGTTTTATTGATTAAACAGTGAGAGTTGTTCAAAAACTGGTATTCCTTTAGGTTTCTCTTGCCTGATTAAACTATGTAAATAGTCGCCAATTGCTTTGGCTAAGAGTACAGGTACAGCATTACCTATCTGTCGGTACTTAGAGCTTGTCGAACCATAGAAAACCCATGAGTCGGGAAAAGTTTGAATCCTTGCACACTCTCGGACACTTAGAGGGCGTAGTTCTTCTGGATGAGACATATCTGTAGCTTTCTGGTGTGGACTTGTTGTAACAGTAGGAGATGGCTTATCCCAAGATAGCCTTCTGTAAAAACCGACTTTACCGCCTCCAGATTTGTAAGCGCCTCCCATTGCTTCTTTCTTGAGGTCATCAGGCAAATCTCTCCAGTTTTGACCACTTTTTAAAAGTCGTAAGTACTTCAGACGGTTTTCTGAGTAGGGAGTATATTCTGGGTGTGGGTCTTCTAAATTGATCAGGGCATCTTTAAGAGTACGCCATTTAGGCAGCACACCACCATTTTTACTATGAGTAGGCAGGGGCAATGTGACTGATTCACCATCTCTTGAGCCAATAAATATCACTCGCTGTCTGTTTTGCGGAACACCATAATCTGCTGCTTCCAAGAGATTGTACACAACTCGATATCCAAGACGCTTCATTTCTGCCAACACTACTTCAAGAGCAGAACCTGGCATTTCATCTAGTTCCAAAGGAGGATAACCAGATCCACGGTTCAGGTGAGGTCTATGACGGATAGGGGCAGAGAGTAAACCTTTAACATTCTCCATCACAAAAAAGCGCGGCTGCACTTGTTCAACAATGCGTATAAAGTCCATAAATAGGCTGCCACGGGGATCGATAACTGAGCCACGTTTGCCTGCTGTGCTGAAGGGTTGACAAGGTGGACCCCCAGTCACCAAATCTACTTCACCAGAGTACAGAGATCTGCCAAGGTCAAGAACACGTCCCCCTTCTTCTAAAAGATTTTGAGCAGTGATGTTCTGTACGTCTCTTGATACAGCAGTATTAAAGTAAGGTCGGTTTAGAGCTATAGTCTTGGCAGCATCAGGGTCTTTCTCAACCATACTTACTGTCTGGAAACCTGCTTGCTCCATCCCAATATCTAGCCCACCAGCTCCAGTAAACAAACTGATTGATATTGCCCTATTGTCTATCACTACTTTCAGCCCTCAAGCCTTTATTGTTTTAATTATTAAATATACGATGCTAACGGACATCATTTAACCCGGTAAATTCTAGTAACAAGTACTAGTTTCTACCGTGTATCGGGCTACGTCCTGCCCAGCCTCAACAGAAGTTGAGGCATTTACCAAATCATTTAATGACTTGATGAAAATATTGATTGCACCATTCCAATCTCTTGCTATTTCATGACCGCAATTAGGACATTTGAACTTTTTGTTTACGCCTAATTTTTCATGGATATGACCACATTTTGAGCAAGTCTTGCTTGTGTATTCTTCTGTCACATCATGCACAACGCAACCCCGCTTTAATGCGTGGAATTTGAGAGTTTTTTTGAAACGATAGTGCGACCATGTAAGCATATTTCTAGCTGTCTTAGAGTTGAGCTTGCGTTTTTTCTTGACAACCATCTGTGATGTGTCAAATGTCGGCAAGAAAATATGCTTATAATTTTTGGTTAACAAAACAGAAGCTTTGTTATGAACTTCGTTAGTGAGATTCCTAATCCTAGTTCTTATTGCTTCTGACTGTTTTCTTAACTTCCAACGTAGACGCTTATTATCTCTGCCCTTAGATTTAGCAATCTGAGATTGAAGTTTATCTAATCGCTGACAGAGAATTACTATTTTAGAGATGGAACCGTTACCTATCTCTAAAATATTCTCACCATCAAAACCAGTTAAAAATGTTCTAACTCCTGGGTCAACTCCCATACAATTTTTACGTTGATTATCTTGTGCTTCAAATGCTATGGAAAAGCAGATATACCATCTACCTTTATCGAGTAAGATAGTAAACTCTGATGGCATTTCCTCGCACAAGGCTTCAACGGGATTTAGCTGTAAATCTTTGATAGCATGATTTTTACCGTTTATTAAGACCTGACTGGCAGCATAGTGAGTAAACCCAGCAACAAGTTTCGCTTTGCCCTTGCCTGTGTAAAAATTACCCCAATATTTAGCACTTATTCTTAAGCTCTTAACTGCTTCGCGACATGACTTAAATCTTGGATTTAATTTGTTCTTAACAGCAGTTTTCAAAAAAGCTGTTTTGGCATCAAATACTGATTCTTCTTTAGGAGAATAGGGACATTCATTGACCCATTTTGGGCAAGATTTGAGAACAATTTCTCGTAACTCGTACTTACTAGGCTGTTTCTCACCTTTAACAAAACAATCACGCTGATATGCTAGCGCATGGTTATAACACCAGCGACATGCAGCCAGCCACCTCCTATAAACTAGTTTGAGGTTTGTTTCCGGGTAAATCCGTATCTTCTTTGATTTTTTGTTTGTATTTTCTAAGTCCATAGAGTTTGGAACTGAAGACATGGATAATTGCCAAAATGTCTTCGACAAACTCTCTCTCTGGAGATAAATCAACGCGGTTGAGAACCACGAGTTTTGTATTGTTTTGCTGACAGATGTAGTCGATGAGTTCGATTCCAAATCTTGCAAGTCTATCCTTATAGCTGCATACAACTTGTTCGATATCTTCAGACAGAATTTGTCCCAAAAGGGCTTGTAAGTTTTTTCTTCGGTAGTTGAGTCCTGAGCCAATTTCCTTGACGACTTCTCCATGTGGGAACAAGGACTGGAGGTAGTCAGCTTGTCTATTGAGATCGTCTCTTTGTTTATGGGAACTGACTCGGCAATAAAGGATGACCTTTCGCTTCTTGGTTGATTGTGGACTAAGTACGCTGTCAATGTCGTAACGTCTATGTCCCGCAGGAGTTCTAACTGTACGTATTTTTCCGGCTTTGTCCCAGTCTCTGAGAGTCTTTTCTGAAACTTGGAGGATTTGCATCGCTTCTCGCGGTGTGACATATCTAGTCATAAGTGCGTGTGTAGGGTTGGGTCACAACGATTGAAAAATCTGCCAGCCTCCGGAAAAATCGCCCATGTATAAATACTCATTTTTTCCGAAAAATCTACGTTTGGGGCATCTTAGCGCCCAGATCGTTGGCGCTAAACCAACGCGCTTAGTAATGAGGCACCGCAGTTTTTCCGGTTTTAATGAAGCGGGAGTGTGCTGTTATCTAATCCTACCTCACGCAAGTAAGATAATTCCGGAAAAATCTCTAATTTAGTACTGAATTGCTCTCCTAGTCGTTACGGTAGATGCTTGCCATGCCAATAGTGTAAACCCTTAGGAGTAGCGCGTTAGGGGTACGCACTTGTGCTAACCAGAGTACAAATTTGGTCATTTTTATGTCATAACAGGTTAGTGAAATACCTTAATGTCAATAATGCGAGAACTCTACCCACCCATCGAACCTTACAAACAAGGCAAATTAAAGGTTTCCGACCTCCACACGATTCATTTTGAAGAGTCAGGCAACCCTCAGGGCAAGCCGATTGTTTTGCTACATGGAGGACCAGGAGGTGGATGTCCGCCTTTTTATCGACAATATTTCCACCCAGAAAAATGGCGTCTGGTGATGTTTGACCAACGCGGTTGCGGTCAAAGTACACCTCATGCGGAACTGCGCGAGAACACCACTTGGGATTTGGTCAGTGATATTGAAAAGCTACGAGAGCATTTAGGTATAGAAAAGTGGGTGGTATTCGGGGGCAGTTGGGGAAGTACTTTATCATTAGCCTACAGCCAAACTCATCCCACTTCATGCACGGGGCTGATTCTACGCGGCATATTCATGTTGAGGCAAAAAGAATTGCGCTGGTTCTACCAAGAGGGGGCTAGCTATATTTTTCCTGATACTTGGGAAGAATATTTAAAACCAATTCCACCTGCTGAACGTGACGATTTGCTCACAGCTTATTACAAACGGTTGACGAGCCCAGATTCACAAATTAGGTTAGAAGCAGCGCGTGCTTGGTCAATTTGGGAAGCGAGTACAAGTCGATTGTTCGTAGATACACAACTTATCCAAAAGTTTGGCGAGAATGACTTTGCCGAGGCATTTGCGCGAATTGAATGTCATTACTTTGTGAATAAGGGATTCTTTGAAACAGAAAATCAATTACTTTTAAATGTTGACCGCATCCGCCATATACCTGCTGTGATTGTTCAAGGGCGTTATGATGTCGTTTGTCCAATGATATCAGCTTGGGAATTACATCGTGCTTGGCAGGAAGCAAAATTTGTTGTGATTCCCGATGCTGGACATTCGATGAGTGAACCAGGAATTCGCAGTGCCTTAATTGAAGCGACAGATAAGTTTCCATTAAGTGAGTAGGGAACATACTCGTTTGCTAAGGTGTCATCAATAGCGTGGTATTACTGTTACATTTTGTATACTAGATACGTTTTTTACCGGGTGCCCTGTGTGAATGCTAGAATCCTCAGTTAGGAAGTAGGGATACCTCAATGCCAGTAGCAGCTAACTCAATCAAGTTTGGTACAGATGGCTGGCGTGGTGTGATAGGCGATGAGTTCACATTTGAACGTGTAGCCTTGGTCGCTCCACTTGCCGCAAAAGTGTTACTTAATACATATGGAGAAAAAGTAGGCAGCCGGACAATCGTTGTCGGACACGATAGACGATTTATGGCAGAAGACTTTGCCCGTAAAGTTGCTGATGTTGTCTCAGCCGCTGGGTTTGATGTACTGCTGACAGATGCCTTTGCCCCAACCCCAGCTTTTAGTTGGGCGGCAAAGCAAGAAAATGCTTTAGGGGCATTGGTTATTACTGCTAGTCACAATCCTGGTAAATATTTGGGCTTAAAAGTCAAAAGCGCTTTTGGTGGTTCCGTACCGCCAGAAGTCACTCAAGAAATAGAAGCACTTTTATCAGCAGAGGCACTACCCCCCGCGTCAATTCCAGGCAAGATAGAGATATTTAACCCTTGGCGCAGTTATTGTGAAGGTTTAGAAGGCAAAGTCAACATAGGGAAAATCCGCAATGCGATAAGCACAGGTAAACTCACGGTATTTGCCGATGTGATGCATGGCGCTGCTGCTGGCGGGCTGGCGATGCTACTCGGCAATGAGGTTAAAGAAATTAACAGCAATCGCGATCCTCTGTTTGGTGGCGGCGCACCCGAACCACTACCTAAATATCTTTCGCATCTATTTGAGGTGATGCGAAATCACCGAGAAACGAATCAAGCAGGTTTAACGGTGGCTTTGGTGTTTGACGGAGACAGCGATCGCATTGCCGCTGTTGATAAACAAGGTAACTTCCTGAGTTCACAAATCTTAATCCCAATATTAATCGACCACTTGACCCTACGGCGCGGCTTTCAGGGTGAAATAGTCAAAACTGTCAGTGGTTCTGACTTAATGCCCAAGGTAGCAGCACTGCATAATTTGTCAATTTTTGAAACACCCGTAGGTTATAAATACATCGCTGACAGAATGCTAGAAACTCAGGTGTTGTTGGGCGGCGAAGAGTCAGGAGGAATTGGCTACGGAAGCCACATTCCCGAACGCGATGCACTTCTGTCGGCATTGTATGTACTAGAAGCCATTGTGGAATCTGGGCTGGATTTAGGCGACTATTATCGCCACTTGCAACAACAAACAGGTTTCACTTCCGCATATGATCGCATCGATTTACCCCTTGCCAGTATGGAAGTGCGATCGCGTCTTCTGCAACAACTCCAAACCCAACCTTTAACAGAAATAGCAGGAAAAGCAGTCATTGATTGCCAAACAATTGACGGCTACAAGTTCCGCCTAGCAGATCAAAGTTGGTTAATGATTCGTTTCAGCGGTACTGAACCCGTTTTACGCTTGTACTGCGAAGCCCCTACACTAGAGCAAGTGCATCAAACTCTAGCTTGGGCGAAAGACTGGGCAGAGTAATACAACAGAATTCAGAAACCGCAGCTAGGAACTCAGAAGTAAAAAGGGCTTTATGTCTGGCTTTTAGACAAGAGCATTGTACTTCATGCACGAACAACGTGCTTTATCAGTTGTCAGTTATCACTCTTAACTGTTAACTGTTAACTGTGAACTGTTAACAGACTTATGACATTACTCGTAGTAGCCACAGGAAATCCAGGTAAGTTGAAGGAAATGCAAGCTTACCTGGTTGATTCTGGTTGGGAATTAACCCTCAAACCAGAAGAATTGGAAATAGAAGAAACGGGGGACACCTTTGCTGCCAACGCCTGCTTAAAAGCATCCCAAGTGGCACAAGCAACGGGAAATTGGGCGATCGCTGATGATTCTGGCTTGCAAGTCGATGCCCTCGGTGGCGCACCAGGAGTGTACTCTGCACGTTATGGCAAAACCGATAGCGATCGCATTGCCAGGTTGTTGAGCGAATTGGGCGATACACCAAATCGGCAAGCGCAATTTGTTTGTGCAGTGGCGATCGCTCGTCCAGATGGTACTATTGCTTTAGAATCAGAAGGTGTTTGTCGTGGCGAAATTCTCCATGCCCCTCGTGGTAGTGGCGGTTTCGGCTACGATCCCATTTTTTACGTCCCCGAAATGCAACTGACATTTGCTGAGATGACATCACAATTGAAGCGTTCTGTTAGTCATCGAGGCAAAGCTTTTGCCGCTTTACTTCAAAAGTTGCCTCATTTAGAAAGTACTAATTGTTAATTGTTAATTGTTAGTTGTTAGTTGTTAGTTAAATTTCTGACTAACGACTAACCACTAACAATTAACGACTAAACTGCTTCTGTATTCTTTTCCCCAGTCCGAATCCGCACAACTTGTTCAACTGGGGAGATGAAAATTTTGCCATCACCGATTTCACCAGTACGAGCAGCTGCGATAATTTTGTCAACGACCATATCAACCTGGTTGTCTTCAACAACTATTTCCACTTTAAGTTTTTGCAAAAACTCAACAGTGTACTCAGAACCACGATAGCGTTCTGTTTGACCTTTCTGCCGTCCAAAACCCCGGACTTCAGAAACAGTCATACCAACTATACCAGCATTGACTAGGGCAATTTTGACCTCATCAAGCTTAAAGGGACGGATAATAGCTTCTACTTTTTTCATTTTTTGTCTCCTGACTTCTATGTTTATAAGAGTGTAGGCTGAAAAGCCAGTGCGTTTACGCCAAAGATGAAACCTTTGGCGCTTAATTTGCACAAGCCTTGGGAGTGGTGTAACGCTAAAAAAAAGCAGCGCAACCTCAAATAAATATCTACGAAATTGGCACATGGCATCACGATAGATGCCCTGCTTATCAAATAAAAGTCTAATTAGTAAGCATTGTCTACCTGAATCGTCTTTTAAGTAATAACTTGAGGTTTCTAGCTCAATTTATCATTTTTTCGTAGTTTATTTAACTGAAAATAAAGATGAATTGTGATAAGCGCTCAATTGACTGGGAGAATGGTTTAACCTAACGACTATGGTTTTCCAATAAGGGGCGGACAACCAAATACCCAGTACCAAAACCTACAACAACAATTAACAAGATAGCTATTATTAACCACCAGCCTTTAACATGCGTTGGTTCTGATTCGGCGTAGGGATAATAGCTGACTTCCTCCTCTTCTATGAAGACTGGTTCTGAAATGGAACTCGAAATTTCCATTTCTGGAGGAAAGACAGGTGTTGAGGAAGGTTCTGCGGAAAAAGCACGCCCACGGGAAACTTGTTCTTTGGGAGACACTGGGGTGACTGGTTGTTTGGTTTGAGATTTATCATCAGGTATAAATTGAGAATCTGTGTGAAAACTCACCTTTGGTTGTGAATCAACCAACTTTTGCAGGCGCAAAACAGACTCAACAGCTTTCTTGATTTCTTGGCGAAGTAATTGATTTTCTTGTACCAGTTGTTGATTTTGGGCGGTAAGACTATCTAACTTTGCTTGAGAAGCATGTAACTCTGTTGCCAAATCCCGATAAACAGAGATGGGTACAGAGGGAGAATAGGCTTGGGTATTTCCTACGGGTGTACTGCTGTGAACAGAATCTGAGATTGTTCGCATTGGTGGATTAGCATCAAAATAGAACTTAAGTCAACGAAGCGGATTTGCTATCAGAGACTAGCAGTCTCTGAAACTATGCCCAACAATAATGGAAAAGTGTGCATAGGGGAAAGATTATTAATTTACAATTTAGGGCAAAAAGATACAAGTCAATCAATAGTAGAATATATATCCCATTCGGTATGAGGTTAACTGGAAGTTTAGGTAGAAAAGGAGTTCAGGATCTTCTGCAACTTGCGTAACTACTGAACGACTTTGGTAGAGACTTACACTTGACGTTCCCCTGATATCAATAATGGAAAGAAGTGTCCCACAGGACCTTGTCCTTTGCCAATATCAAGAGAGTAGGAGAGTGCAGAAGTGACATATTCCTTTGCCTTTCGTACTGCTGTGAGCAAGTCGCTTCCTAGTGCAAGATGAGCGGCGATCGCAGCCGAGAGTGTACAACCAGTACCGTGGGAATTTTTTGTATCTACGTGTTTTGTTGTCAAAGTTTCCATCTTATGTCCATCGAACCAGATATCAACACCACGCACACTCCCCTGCATACCTCCACCCTTAACTAAAACAACCTTTGCTCCTGTATTCTGGTGAATAATTTGCGCGGCTGCTCTCATATCATCTAAGGAATTAATTTGTAAACCGCTCAAAATCTGAGCTTCGTAGCGATTCGGTGTGATGATAGTTGCCAGGGGAATGAGGAGATTGCGGAGACTTTTCACGGCATCATCATCAATTAATTGCGCCCCCGTGCGGGATACCATCACTGGATCGACAACTAAGTTATGAATTTCTAAAGCCTTCACCTGTTGGGCAACAGCGGCAATAATTTCCTTATTAAGTAACATTCCCGTTTTCGCCGCTTGCACACCTATATCTTCATATACCGCACGAATTTGCGCCACAACAGCCTCTGGTGCCATAGCATCAACCCGGTTCACCCCCAAAGTATTTTGTGCGGTGACGCAGGTAATAGCGCTTGTACCGTGGACGCAATGAAAGGCAAAAGTGCGTAAATCGGCTTGAATACCCGCACCACCACCGCTATCAGATCCGGCGATGGTTAAAGCAACGGGCACTTTGGGTGTTGTTTCGGCGTTCATAGTTCACACAAAAGGGAGATAGGGAAGTGGAGGAAGCCAGGGAAGATGAGAATAAATTGCTAATGACTTAGGACTTACGCAAGAACTAGTCGTGAAACTCTTATTTCTTTGTGTCCTTTGCGCCCTTGGCGGTTCGTTTTTCATAATACATACGTAAGTCCTGTGACTAATGACTAATGACTCTTGAGTGCAAAAACTTGCCCCATTCTGCGGCTAAGGGAATTTCCGTAAAAGGAACACGTACTGAATTCCCTCTTTCAGCAAACAGAAATTCCAACTCGATAGTACGACCTTTTTGTGGCGGCTGTTCTATCTCTACTGGTTTGTCATCTACTAAAAGGCGAACTTGTTGGACATCAAGCAAAGAAAAAGTTTCTAGCTTAATTGGACCTTTTGGCGTTGGTTTGCCCCAAGTTATATTGTTACCTTTTTGACCTAAAACTGCATAGATATCAAACTTAGCTCGTTCAAATTGCTCCGCCCAAGTGCGATATGCCTCAATTTTTTGATACTCCTTAGAGCCTTGCCAAGCCAACCAAAAAAATGCAAATAACAGGGGTAACCATAAAAGACCGCGTTCCATCGTTGATAAATTGTCCTGAGTTTTGTGTAAAAATTGTAAGTTTACTCGTAAACGCAGCAATAAGGCGCGTGTATGAGTTATGGTAGTGAGCAAACTGGCAAAAAGCTGTAATGGTTTGAGATGAGAAAGCTAATATTATTTTGCTTATTTGTCATCGGGCTAGGTGTTGCCCTGTTTAATTTTATTAATTTTCAGGGACTGGCAGCCAAAGGGGAATTTGAGACGATAGTGCTAAACTTTCGCGAAGATATTCCCAAAGAGGTATTGCAGCAGGATCTGCAAGCTATTGCTCAACAGTACAACGTCACTCCCCGATTAGATAATCAATTTTCCGCCAAGGAGAATGTTTATATCATCAAGGGCGATAAACAGCGACTCAAAGAACTGAAAAAGTCGCCATTTGCCCAAGCAATGGATTTTATTGAGCCAAATTATATCTACAAGATTCCCAAACCAGGTAAAGTTGCTTGGCTGGGAGAATTATTGCAGCCCTCACAAGAGGCTGACCAAGCGAAACCGACATTAAAAGGTCCCAACGACCCCTATTACAGCAAGCAGTGGAATCTGCACAATATCAATATTGAAGGCGCGTGGACTCAAACCAAAGGCAAAGACATTACGGTTGCGGTCATTGATACTGGCATTACTCGCGTCCGTGACTTAGTAGAGACAGAATTTGTCCCTGGCTACGACTTTGTTAACGACAGAGTAGAAGCTGACGACGACAACGGACACGGCACCCACGTTGCTGGTACCATCGCCCAATCCACGAACAACAGCTATGGCGTAGCTGGTATTGCCTACGAAGCCAAGCTGATGCCTCTTAAGGTGCTTAGCGATTATGGCGGCGGTACTGTTGCCGATATTGCCGAAGCGATTAAATTTGCTGCTGATAATGGCGCAGATGTGATTAATATGAGCTTGGGCGGTGGCGGTGAAAGCCATCTGATGAAAGACGCGATTGACTATGCCCATAGAAAAGGCGTCGTCATCATTGCCGCAGCGGGCAATGAAAATCAGAATTCTGCTTCCTATCCAGCGCGTTATCCCTATGTTATTGGCGTTTCGGCATTAGGTCCAGATGGAGAAAGAGCACCCTATTCTAACTTTGGTGCTGGAGTCGATATCTCCGCCCCTGGTGGCAGTGATGCGGGCAAGATTCTGCAAGAAACCATAGACCCTGAAAACAATGGTGTAGGCGTGTTTATCGGCTTCCAAGGTACAAGCATGGCAGCGCCTCACGTTGCTGGTGTTGCTGCATTAGTCAAAGCCTCTGGCGTCAAAGAACCAGATGAAATCCTCGAAGTCCTTAAACAGTCAGCACGAACTGTCCAGGATGATGGTTTGAACTACTATGGTGCTGGACTACTGAATGCAGATGCCGCAGTGCAACGTGCTACCCAAGGGCAAATCAGTTTCCAAGATTTCTTCCGCTGGTTACGGGATAACGGCTATCTCAACCCCGGTTTTTGGATCGATGGCGGTGCTGTGGCGCTGTTACCCAAGATTTTGATGATCCTCGGTTCCTATGCGCTGGCTTGGTTTTTACGGGTTTACTTTCCGTTCAGCTGGGGCTGGACTTTATCTTGCGGTTTGATTGCTGGTAGTTCAGGATTATTCCCCCTCAAAGGAATCTTTATCTTTGACCTTCCACAATGGCCCTTCCGCTTGTTAGGCAGTTCCATTCCGGAATTAGGCAACACCCTGCAAGGAACAAATGCTTTTAATCCGCTGTTTGCCAGCGTGCTGATTCCCTTAGTCTTAATGGCATTATTGCTAGGAAATCCTAAATGGAAGTGGTTTGCCATTGGTTCATCGCTAGGTGTAGCAGCGTGTTTGGTGGTAAGTGCGGTATCAGATCCCGCAGTTTGGGGATTAGGCAGTGGTATCCTAGCTCGTATGTTCTTGCTCGTTAATGCCCTGCTATGTTTCGGTTTAGCTCGTTTAGCAGTCAAAAACGAAGAACAACCAGCCTAACGAGAGATGTGGAAGTAGGGGGAGACAAGGAAGAAGTCATTGTTTATTTACTTCCTCATCCCCCTCATCCCCCTCATCCCCCTCATCCCCTCAACACCGGAGGTTACTAAATATGAGCATTACAGTTACAGGTACCGTTGAACGCCGTGACATTGGTACTGGCGCTTGGGCGTTAGTTACTGATGATGGTGTGACCTATGAAATCTCTAAAAAATCTGACAAAAGCTTACTCAAACAAGGACAAAAAGCAAAAGTCACTGGACAGGTGCGTGAAGATGTTATGACCATTGCGATGATTGGTCCAGTGCTGGAAGTAAAATCTTTTGAAGTCCTTAGTTCTGGTTAGACGCTTCTGAATTCAGAACTTCTTGCAGGCGACTTCTAAATTCCCCTTTGGGATGACCACCTTTAACCTCACCCAAAATCTGAAATTCTCCTTCTGGCGAATCACAGACGATATAAGTAGGCCATCCCATTTCTGATTTATCAGGATACTGAGTGAGCAGAATCTTACGATACTTACGATAACTAGCTGTATCCTGCATTTTGACATCAATAAATTGCAAGCCCAGCTCTTCAGACACCTTTTTGTCATAGAAAGACATCTTATGGCAAATACCGCAGTCTTCTGAAGAAAACTTAATGACAGCTAAATTCATGGCTCTGCAACTCTCTAGCTACTAACACTAGCTTTTGGCTCAAAGAACAACATAGCAGTATACAACGCAAAAAATTATAGAAAAAATATTAAGAATTGTAGCTGCTGTTATTTTGTTCAAAACAAAAAACCCCAAGTAGCTAGTAGCTAGCCAGGGGTGTCAGTTATCAGGGTGCATCTACCAATACTATGTTCTATGAATAACCAAGGTATTCCGGACAAAAACGCGAAAATTCTGGGGATGTTGGTGTAAAAAATAAAAAACCCCAAGTAGCTAGTAGCTAGCCAGGGGTGTCAGTTATCAGGGTGCATCTACCAATACTATGTTCTATGAATAACTAAGGTATTCCGGACAAAAACGCGAAAATTCTGGGGATGTTGGTGTAAAAAATAAAAAACCCCAAGTAGCTAGTAGCTAGCCAGGGGTGTCAGTTATCAGGGTGCATCTACCAATACTATGTTCTATGAATAACTAAGGTATTCCGGACAAAAACGCGAAAATTCTGGGGATGTTGGTGTAAAAAACAAAAAACCCCAAGTAGCTAGTAGCTAGCCAGGGGTGTCAGTTATCAGGGTGCATCTAGCAATACTATGTTCTCGGAAAAAACCAGTAGGTTCCGGAGAAAAAGCGCGAAAATTAGAGTTATAGTTGTGTTAGTAGTCAAAAAAATCCCCCAGCAGCCGAAAGTCCACTAGGGGAGTCAGTTATCAGGGTGCATCTACCAATCCTATGTTCCACAGATAACTACCCTCTTCCGGATGAATCCTCCAAAATGGAGGTAAAAATATTTTGATTTTATCTAAAAATAAGAAAACCGTAAGTAGCCGAAATTCTACCAGGGAAGTCAGTTGTCAGGGTGCATCTACCAATCCTATGGTAAGGAGATAACTACCTTTTTCTGGATGATTTTACGTGTATCAGAAATAGTTGCGATTTGTAAACGACGAAAAAAACCTAGAGGGTGTTAAGAAACTAGGGGAGTTGATGATCAACAGAGCATTAATTTGGGTGTAGGGAATTAAGCAGGGATTGCCGTTGTATCACGCTCTGTGGTTGACTCCAGCGCGAATGCGCAAGTCCTAGGTGTGTCTAGCAATGACCAGATATGAGTAGGTTTGTGTGAACGGTGTAGGGAAATTATTTTCCCTGAGACGAGCGCAAAAGTCTTCAACTCTTAAGACAGAAAACTCCCAGAGGGTGTTAGCCTACATGGGAGTTGAAGATCAAGGTGCATCTACCACTAAGAATGTTCTGGGCGAAACTAACAAGATCCGGATAAAGTGATGAAAGGAGACTGAATTGCTGAATTCAAAATTTTAGAAGAAGTCAGCCTACGGAATGTAGTTTTATGAACAAAGAATTTTTTCTCCGCAGTAACCAAATGTCGAGGCTTGGAACTTGGACTCAGAACCCAGTCGTAGAGAATACAGAATAAATTCTGACTCGTGGGTTATGAGTTCTTACAGGTAATACAGGTATGAGCAAAACAACGTGAATCAGAAACAATCAGTGGCAGGATGCATCTAAGGTATCAGAAGAAGCAAAACATTGAGTGGAAAATGAATCGCGTTTCAAACCAAATTTAGGAGGCAAACAGGAGCAGTTGTGACCCAGGAATTTCACATTTCCGTAACCCCAGTAGGGCAAAATGACTACTTGGTGCGGACGGAACAAGTCGCGCCTGGGGTGCCATTGGCAGAAGAACTGGTGACTTGGCCTGTAGGTGATTGGTTGACGGCTGCGGGACATTTGATGAATGACCCGTTGAAGTCGGTGCTGCAGGGAGATGCTTTAGCAAGAAACTCCGTCAACTTGGTGGCGTTGGGTCAGCAATTTTATAACGCACTGTTTCAAGGCACCCTCAGAGATAGTTGGATTACGGCACAAGGGATTGCCCAAAACCACCAACAGGTGTTGCGTCTGCGCTTGGGACTGAAAGACACAAGGTTAGCGCGGTTACCTTGGGAAGTGATGCATGCAGGCGATCGCCCGATTGCGACAGGACCGTATATTGCTTTTTCTCGCTATCAAAGTGGCATTGGCGGGGGTTCTCGTTTACCTTCGACAAGTATGCCAATACCAACAGACGAAGGTGGCATAAAAGTACTGATGGCGATCGCTTCTCCTACGGATCTTGTGCGTCTGGATCTGCTTAAACAAGAAGCTATCAAACTCCAAGCCGAACTTCATCGTGATGGAGAAGGTGGCAATTCACTACCGCAGATAGAACTCACCTTACTCGAACAACCAGGGCGGGAAGAATTGACACAAGCCCTAGAACAAGGACGATACCACGTTCTGCACTACTCTGGTCACAGTAACATCGCCTCCAACGGCGGAGAAATTTATCTTGTCAGTAACAGAACTGGTTTAAGGGAAACCCTAAGTGGCGATGACTTGGCGGGTTTGCTGGTCAATAATAACATCCAGATGGCAGTGTTTAACTCCTGCTTGGGAACATATGCAGCCACCTCTTCGGACCCCACAGGAGACACAGGCGAACGCAATTTGACAGAAACCTTGGTAAAGCGGGGGATTAGGAGCGTTTTGGCAATGTCAGAACGCATCCCCGATGAAGTGGCGCTGCTGCTGACACAATTGTTTTACCGCAACTTATCTCAGGGATATTCTCTGGATTTGTGCGTGAGTCGGATGCGCCAAGGATTGATTGCTGGCTATGGTTCTCACCAACTTTACTGGGCATTGCCAATTTTATATCTCCAGCCAGAATTCGATGGCTATCTCAGCCCAGGAGTTTTCTTACCTGAAGATGAAGAATTATTTAATGAGTATAATTCCTCTTTAAAAACTACAGCGACAATTTATTCAGACCCGGCACATGACGCCGAAATGGCATTACCCATTGAGGATATGTTACCCTCAGATTTGACAAGGGAACCCTCTGACTTAGACTGGCTGGGTGAAGAAACCTGGGGCGACCTTGTTGATGAAATTGAGTACGATGACCCAAGCTACGAAGAAGATTCAGCGATTGTTTCGGATTTGTTTCGGCAACTAGATAAACAAAAGACATCCGAGCAATCTTCCATGAAGGCTGAACTTGTGCAATTTGGGGAAGATGGTCTTGACGAAACAGAAGTTTCCGGTGAAATAGCTTCGCTGGAAAACGATGTCCGGATGTGGGAAGAAGTCCGCAAAGCGGCTTCTTATGGTAAGCTGGGCGCATCTGGAAGTCGCGAACACCCCTCCAATAGTGAACTGACTCGTCAAGAAGCTGGATTGCAAGCAGGTTGGGACGACTCAAATGCCGGGTCGTTAGCTCAAAGAACCACGCCTGCATCACAAACACCGAAGGCAAAACGAGGCAAAAGACGCAAATTATTGGGCGTTGTTGGCGCTGTGGGAGTGAGTGCGATCGCCGCTGTTGTCGGTTTCAACTGGTGGTCGCACAATCAACAAATATCGAAACAGCCGTCGGTAGTGGCAATTCATCAGTCTGAACCAAACTCTAACACCCCACAAATCAATCTCAAAACGGTTGACACCCAATCTGTCAGTGCGCTCGCCACCGAAAAATTGAGCCAGGGTGACTTGCAAGTAGGGCTTCAGGCTGTGGAAGAACTGCTCAACCGTAATGTACTTTCTAACGCTGAATCAGCCTTGAACGCCGTTCCCCAAGCGTCAGCAGACAATCCATCTATCTACTTTTTCAAAGGGCGATTGGCGTGGCAATCTATCCAGACAGGAGACAACAAATACAGCGTCGATGACGCCCGTCGTTACTGGGAAAGCGCACTTAAGGCTCAACCAGACTCAGTTTTGTATAGCAACGCATTAGGATTTGCTTACTACGCACAAGGTAATATCAACCGGGCAAATGACTCCTGGTTCAAGGCATTGAGTTTAGCAGTTAGAGAGCAAAATAGAACTGCTGCTTCTCCCACAGCATTTTCTCCCTCAAAGCCAGTGCCTCGGGATGCTTTAACAGCTTATGCTGGCTTAGCCCTTGGCTTGTATAAAACTGCAAGTAATCAACCTGCTGGAAAACGTGAGCAATATCTCAATGAAGCAATCAAGCTACGTCAAATGGTCATAAAAGAAGATCCAATTAATTTTGAGATGAGAGAATTGGGTAAAAATTGGCTGTGGACAGAGAAGGCTTTACAAGATTGGAAAGCACTCCTCCAGCAAAAAACTCAGCGTTCATCACTTGAAAATTGACAATTGTTTCTTACCAACATTCGTCTTCATGTTTAGGCGTGGCAAAATAAAAACATATAAGCGCGTAGCCCAGTGTATTAAGAGCTACGCTAAAGCCTTTATTTGTCACATGAGCTATTGCTTAAACCCCAATTGTCCCAAGCCTGTTAACACGAATGGTGGAAAGTTTTGCCTGACGTGTGGTTCCAAGTTACTTCTCAAAGAACGCTACCGTGCTATCAAACCGATAGGGCAAGGCGGTTTTGGCAGAACCTTCTTAGCAATAGATGAGGATAAACCCTCTAAACCGCCCTGCGTGATTAAGCAATTCTATCCCCAAGCTCAAGGGACTAGCACAGTGCAGAAAGCAGTAGAGTTATTTACCCAAGAGGCAATGCGGTTGGATGAATTGGGCAGGCATCCCCAAATTCCGGAACTCTTGGCTTATTTTACTCAAGATGATCGGCAATATCTTGTACAAGAATTTATCGATGGACTGAACTTAGCTCAAGAATTGGAACAAAAAGGTGCTTTCAATGAAACTCAAATTCGCCAACTGCTGAATGATTTATTGCCAGTGCTGCAATTTTGTCATGCAAGACAAGTCATTCATCGAGATATCAAGCCGGAAAATATTATTCGTCGTATAACTCCCCAATCAAGCAATGGAAATTTAGTTCTGGTTGATTTTGGCGCTGCAAAAGAAGCCACTTACACAGCGTTAAACAGAACAGGAACCAGTATTGGCAGCCCAGAATATGTAGCACCCGAACAAATTAGAGGAAGAGCTATTTTTGCCAGTGATATATACAGCTTAGGTGTTACCTGCGTTCATCTCTTAACCCAACTTTCTCCTTTTGACTTATACGACATTAACAACGACGCTTGGATTTGGCGGCAATATCTAAAAAGCCCGGTGAGCAATGAGTTGAGCCGTATTCTGGACAAAATGCTAGAAAGCATCCCCGTTCGGCGCTACCAAACTGTAGATGAAGTTCTCCAAGACTTAAACGGGGGGCAGCAATTAACTCCAACACCTGTAAGCCAACCAGTAAAACCTGTTACTTCATCACCACCTACCTCTACACCTGTTTCTATCAATAAAACGACTAGTCAAATAGATATAGAATTACAGGAAATGAAAACTCTGTTTCTTCAAGGTGGTCATGCCAAAAGCAATAAGAAAACTGAGTTTCAGCCTCAGCCGCAAACACCCCAGCCTTCTTCTAGCAAAAGCGAAATAGATGCAGAATTGGAAGAATTAAAGGCTAAATATAAAAATGGTGAATTTTAGGTTGTAAATTATAAAACTTTATTTTTACTAATTTTTACTGAAATTTAAAACCGCTATATGGCAATACGGTTCAGTTAAGGATTAGACTTCTTGCATTCATTCCAAAAAAAAGAATAATGAACCACAGATGGACACAGATGGACACAGATAGAATCAAACAGATGCAATCTTGTCTATTCAAAAAAAGTGACTCTGAGGTTTTCAGAGTCACTCAAAATTTACCGTAGAACTTGAAGGTGTTGTTGGTTGTTAATCTGGCAGTGATTCTGCCGTTGAAGTTGACTAGGACTTCTCAGTAATGGGTACCCATTCTGTGTGGAAGGCACCAGGCTTATCCAAACGCTCGTAGGTATGCGCGCCGAAGTAGTCGCGTTGAGCTTGTGTGAGGTTTTGAGGCAAGCGATCGCGACGATAGCTATCGAAGTAATCTAAAGATGCACTAAATGCTGGCACTGGAATTCCCAGTTTTGCTGCTGTTGCCAACACATCCCGCCAAGCTGTTTGTCTGTCGAGAATTGTCTGCTTGAATTCAGGAGCTAACAGGAGGTTTGGCAGTGATGGATTTTCGCCAAATGCATTCTTAATCTTATTCAAAAATCCAGCGCGAATGATACAGCCGCCCTTCCAAATCCGAGCCAATTCACCCAGTTGCAAATTCCAGTTATAGGTTTGGGAAGCTTTAGAAAGCAGCGCCATTCCCTGGGCGTAGGAACAGATTTTCGAGCAGTAGAGGGCGTCACGCACCTTGTTGATAAACTCTTTGGTATCCCCGTCATACTTGCCAGTGGGACCTGTGAGGATTTTAGATGCTGCTACCCGTTCTTGCTTGTAAGAAGAGATGATGCGACCATTGACTGCGGCGATAATCGTCGGTATGGAAACACCCAATTCCAAAGCAGTCTGTACCGTCCAACGTCCAGTGCCCTTTTGACCTGCGGAGTCAACAATCAAATCTACCAGAGGTAAATTTGTATCTGGGTCAATGTAAGGGAAAATATTTGCCGTAATTTCAATCAAAAACGAATTGAGTTCGTCCGTGGTGTTCCATTGGGCAAAAACTTCATGGAGTTGATTATGGTCAAGTCCTGCGGCATTTTTCAGTAAATCGTATGCCTCGGCAATGAGCTGCATATCGCCGTACTCAATACCGTTGTGTACCATTTTGACGTAGTGACCAGAACCACCAGGACCAATGTATGTCACACAGGGACCATCATCGACTTGGGCGGCAATTTTCGTAAAAATTGGCTCCAGATACTGGTAAGAGCTTTGCGTACCTCCTGGCATGAGTGAAGGACCATTGAGTGCTCCTTCTTCACCACCGCTGACGCCCATACCAATGAACCGAAACCCAGCAGGTTCTAATTCTTGGGTACGGCGATCCGTGTCTTCAAACCAAGAGTTGCCACCATCGATAATAATGTCGCCTTCGTCCAGCAAGGGTTTGAGCTGATTAATCACTGCGTCTACAGGTTTACCAGCTTGCACCATGATGAGAATTCTTCTGGGACGTTCCAAGGAAGCAACAAAGTCTTCTAGAGTAAAAGCGGCTTTGACATTTCTTCCTGGGGCACGCTCCGCCATGAATTTATCAGTTTTGTCGCGCGAGCGGTTGTAAACTGCGATTGGAAAGCCGTTACGCTCCACATTGAGAGCGATGTTTTCACCCATAACAGCTAAACCAATCACACCAAAGCTTTGCTGTGTCATAAAATTCTGGCTAACTCTTGCAGTTTCTCTTTATCTTTAAGGGTAGTCCGAGATTTCTGCTTCTCTCCTAAAGAAGACATTAAGAGTTCATGCACAAAGCAAGGATACCCAAGCTACACACATAAAAAATTTTAATTTGTATCTGAATCAACAACTTTCTGGCAAAATTTGCAAAATTGAGATATCTAGTTAAGCGATTGGGGAGTAGATACTTGGGAGTGAGTACTTCTACTGTTGAGTGGACTGTTGAGTGGTTAGAGGGTTGACAACTAACAGCCACCACTGACAGCGAAAAATTCCCAACTTCTGATCCCCAATCTCAAATCCCTAGTGAAATGACACAGTAAGGAGTAACCACAAAATGCTGGCATATGTCCTAGCGTTGACTGTCGGTCTTGGAAGTGTAGCGCTTTACTTAGCAGCTTTCTTTTTCCCTGAAATCCACCGTAAGAATGATTTTATATGGAGTGGTGTAGGACTCTTCTACGCCTTGGTCTTATGGATATTTGCCCAACGCATTACTGGAGGTCTTTTGCTGGGTCATGTGGCTAGTGTCGCTCTTTTGAGTTGGTTTGGCTGGCAAACACTGTCATTACGTCGTCAAGTGACGCCACAGGCACAACAAACCCAAATACCCAGCACTGAAACAGTAAAAACAAACATTCAGGAGCAGGTTTCTAAGTTATCGCTTCCCGAAAGGCTAGCGCAGGTGCAAAAGAGTATTGGTAGAACCTTTTCGGGTGCGAAAGACCGAGTGCAAACTGTGGGTAAAAAGACACCTGACAAACCTAAAACGACCGAAACTCCTGCACCAGCAGGTAAATCTACAGTTGAGATTGTTGATCAACGTACTCCTGTAACAGAACAATCAGTAGTGACCTCTGCTAGCGTGACTGATATCGAAGCAAAAACTCCGACATTAGATCAACCAGCAGAAGCAGTTCCATCTGCCCCTAGGGAAGTTAAAACTGAGAGTGTCCCAGAAGCTGTTCCACCGAATCCGCCATCAAGGGAATTGGTAGAAGCGGCAATTGAAGCTGCTGCTGAAGGAGAGGCTGTGGCAGAGGAATTAGCAAAAATTCCAGTTGAGGAAATTGCTCCTGATGCTGCACTTGCTCCCCCAGCAGAAGCACCACCTGGGGAAGTACCACCAAATCCCCCAGGGCAAAGCTCATAAGTAGTAAATCATGCGGGACGAGGCGATCGCTCTTTTGGGGCGATCGCCTTCCAAGAAGCAGAAAGACGAGGATTCACTGTTACAATACGAGCAATCACCCACAAAGCAAGACAAAAACATGATTACTCAAATGATGGTCCAACCTTCATTCTGGGTAGAATCTGGAGTCAAAATCAGCAAAGTCAGGAATCTCTATCTGTTCAAATTTACCGATGAACTCCAGTCTCGGCTTGAAGAACTTTCACAGAAGAAAAAAGCTGGTTTCCTCACTTCAGAAGAAGAGGCTGAACTGACAGGAATATTGGAACTCGACAGAATTTTTACCTTGCTCAACGCCCGAATAATTGCTGAGTCATGACAGTTAATGATGCAACAAGAAAGTTAGTACGACAAAGAGCTAACTTTCTTTGCGAATACTGTCATTCTTTAGAAGAAGCCAGTGCAGCCAAGTTTGCTATCGACCATATTCTTCCCCAATCTCTTGGTGGTTCTGATAACCCTGATAACTTAGCATTGGCTTGCCAGCGCTGCAATGGATACCGCTATAACTTTACAACTGGGATTGATCCACAAACACAAGAAGTTATCCCTTTATTTCATCCACGTAAGCAAAAGTGGTCAGATCACTTTATTTGGTCAACAGATGGTTTAAGAATAATCGGGGTTACTCCTACTGGACGAGCTACCTGTAATCGTTTGGACGTCAATGATGAACGTCACAATGAAGGTTCTATCGTTAAAGCACGTCGTTTGTGGCTGCAGGGTGGTTGGCATCCGCCTGAAGAAGACCCCCGACAACAAACATAGAGTACCATGAATTTAATATTCTAGTATTTCGGCAGGCACACTTCGGGTCGCCTGGTTGGATGTTTTGGATCCAAATTAAAAACCTTCTCCCTGATAATAGTGAGAAGATGACCTTACTATTCCTTGGCATGAAATCGTGACAGAAACTGGAAAATACAAAGATACTGTAAACCTGCCCAAAACGAACTTTGATATGCGAGCGAACGCTGTCAAGCGGGAGCCAGAAATCCAAAAGTTTTGGGAAGACAATAAGATTTATGAACGCCTGTCTCAGAATAATCCAGGCGAATTATTTATATTGCACGATGGACCACCTTATGCTAATGGTTCTCTCCACCTGGGTCATGCCTTAAATAAAATTCTTAAAGACATTATTAACCGCTATCAACTGCTGCGCGGGCGTAAAGTTCGTTATGTACCTGGTTGGGATTGCCACGGTTTGCCAATTGAACTGAAAGTTTTGCAGAATATGAAGTCGGCAGAACGGCAAAACTTGACGCCTTTGCAACTACGGCAAAAAGCGAAAGAATTTGCCCTTTCCACAGTTGATGAACAGCGCGAAAGTTTCAAACGCTACGGTATTTGGGGTGATTGGGAACACCCGTATCTGACGATGAAACCGCAATACGAAGCGGCTCAAATTGGTGTTTTCGGTCAGATGGTGTTGAAAGGCTACATCTATCGTGGACTGAAGCCAGTACACTGGAGTCCCAGTTCTAAAACGGCGTTGGCAGAAGCTGAGTTGGAATATCCTGAAGGTCACACTTCGCGTAGTATCTATGCTGCTTTCCCAATGACAGGTTTATCGGAAGCTGTCAAACCTGTACTTGGGGAATTTTTACCTGAGTTGGGTGTGGCTATTTGGACAACAACGCCTTGGACAATTCCGGGTAACTTGGCTGTTGCTCTCAATCCATCTTTGAAGTACGCGGTGGTGGAAGTGGAACCCCACCCCCCTACCCCCTCCCCGCAAGCGGAGAGGGGGAGTGAAGAGAATGCTTCTTCCTCTTTGCAAGCACACAAAGAAAGTAAGGAAGTTTCCTCCCCCTCTCCCCTTGGGCAGAGGGGGACTGAGGGGGTGAGGTTCCGCTACCTTATCGTTGCGGCTGATTTGGTGGAACGTCTATCTGAGGTTCTGGGAACTCAGCTAACGGTAAAAGCCACAATCAAAGGGAAAGATTTAGAACACTCCACCTACCGTCATCCCTTATTTGACCGCGAAAGTCCGATTGTCATTGGCGGTGATTACGTCACAACTGACTCAGGTACAGGGTTAGTACATACTGCCCCCGGTCACGGTCAAGAAGACTACATCGTTGGTCAGCGTTACGGCTTGCCTATTCTTGCGCCAGTAGATGACAATGGCAACTTTACCGAAGAGGCGGGACAGTTTGCTGGGTTGAATGTCTTGGGTGATGGAAACCAAGCAGTCATTGATGCGCTGACGGCGGCGGGTTCTCTGCTGAAGGAGGAAGCTTACCAACACAAGTATCCTTATGACTGGCGGACGAAGAAACCGACGATTTTCCGTGCTACAGAACAGTGGTTTGCTTCAGTAGAAGGATTTCGAGATGAGGCGCTAAAGGCGATCGCCTCAGTGAAATGGATTCCCGCGCAAGGTGAAAACCGCATCAGACCAATGGTTGCGGAACGTTCTGACTGGTGTATTTCTCGTCAGCGGAGTTGGGGTGTGCCAATTCCTGTTTTCTACGATGAAGAAACTGGCGAACCTCTGCTAAATGAGGAAACTATTTCCCACGTGCAAGGGATATTTGCCGAAAAGGGTTCTGATGCTTGGTGGGAACTTTCAGCCCAAGAGTTATTACCAGAAAAATACCGCAACAACGGTCGGTCTTACCGTAAGGGGACTGATACGATGGATGTGTGGTTTGATTCTGGTTCATCCTGGGCAGCTGTGGCAGAACGGCGACCAGAGTTGGGCTATCCTGTTGATTTGTATTTGGAAGGTTCAGATCAGCATCGCGGTTGGTTCCAGTCGAGTTTGCTCACCAGCGTGGCAGTTAATGACTGTGCACCGTATAAAAAGGTGTTGACCCACGGCTTTATCCTAGACGAACAAGGACGCAAGCAGAGTAAGTCGCTGGGAAATGTGATTGACCCCAAAATCGTTATCGAGGGTGGGAAAAATCAAAAACAAGAACCTGGCTATGGTGTAGACGTGTTGCGTTTATGGGTGTCGTCGGTAGATTACACCTCAGATGTGCCTCTCGGTAAAAATATCCTCAAGCAACTGACGGATATCAGAAACAAGATTCGTAATACGGCGCGGTTCTTGTTGGGCAATCTGCACGATTTCGACCCGGAAAAGGATGCGGTACCATTTGAGGAAATGACGCAGCTTGACCGCTATATGCTGCACCGCATGACGGAGGTGTTTAAGGAAGTTACAGAAGCATTTGACAGTTTCCAATTCTTCCGCTTTTTCCAAACGGTGCAGAATTTCTGCGTGGTCGATTTATCCAACTTTTATTTGGATATCGCTAAGGACAGACTCTACATCAGTGCGCCGAATTCTTTCCGCCGTCGCAGTTGTCAGACAGTGCTGAAGATTGCTTTGGAAAATTTAGCACGAGCGATCGCCCCTGTGCTGTGCCACATGGCAGAGGATATCTGGCAATTTCTTCCGTACAAGACACCCTACAAGTCGGTGTTTGAAGCTGGCTGGGTGCAGTTAGACCAAAAGTGGCAAAATCCAGAATTAGCAGCATTGTGGCAACAATTGCGACAACTCCGCACTGAAGTGAACAAGGTACTGGAAGAAGCCAGAGTCAATAAAATGATTGGTTCTTCCCTGGAGGCAAAGGTATTGCTGTATGTAGCAGATGAGCAGTTACGTTCCTCAGTAAAAGCATTGAATGCGAGTCAGAATGGAATAGACGAACTGCGCTACCTGTTTATCACCTCGCAAGTGGACTTGTTAGATTCTCCTGAAGGGGTGCAAGGGTTGGAGTACAAATTGCAGTCCGATACGTGGGAAATAGGAGTTGTGAATGCAGAAGGGCAGAAATGCGATCGCTGCTGGAACTACTCAACTCATGTCGGAGAATTTGCTGAACATCCCCTGCTTTGCGAACGGTGTGTTCCCGCCTTGGCAGGGCAGTTTTAGGAGGACAAGGGGAAAAGAGGATGCTGTCGGATGAGGAGGACAAGGGAGAATTTTTACTTCTTCCCCATCTCCCTCATCTCCCTCATCTCCCTTATCTCTTCTACGGTGTGGCAAATTCTAAATTAGTTCTTTGTTGCTTTTCACGCTCAGCAGACTCTAGCTTTTGCAACAACTCTTGAGTTAATTGAAGGAATGCTTTTGACCCTGCTGTGCCGGAATTGTTTAAAACAACAGGCATAAAACTGTCAACTGCTTTAGCAACATTCACATCA
Organism: Scytonema sp. HK-05; assembly: GCF_963872035.1. Lineage (NCBI taxonomy): Bacteria > Bacillati > Cyanobacteriota > Cyanophyceae > Nostocales > Scytonemataceae > Scytonema > Scytonema sp. HK-05. The sequence goes on along the minus strand of NZ_CAWMYC010000121.1, from coordinate 8,269 downwards.
GTTGGTATTTGTGTCTGACAAATTTTTGCCTCACCAAAATCTTGAGAAACACGTTGCATAACTTGTTTGTAGTATCTTCCGCTGAGAAAGTTGGCGTTGGACATTGTGAAGACAATACCCAGCATTTGTATATCTATCTTTGCTTCATGCTCGTGACTTTCTTTTAACTTAGCAATGCGTCTTTCCAGTAATTGGATACCTACCACAGATAATGGTTCCGGTTTAGCAGGAAGTATGTAGAAATTACTAGTTGCCAAAGCGCTACGCGTCAAAAGATTATATCCAGGAGCGCAGTCTAAGATAATAAAATCATATTCTTCCCGAATTGGTTCTAAGATTTTACCTAGCAAGACTCTTTCAAACCGATTCCAAATCGTTTCAAATTCATTTTCACCCAGATTCACTGCTTGTTGATGCAGCATTTCTGAGACAACAAATTCATCGTACAGGTCAATATCTCCTGGTAATAAATCTAATCCAGGGAGATTGCAAACCTGGGTCTGAATGATATCCCGAATTGTCAACTTTGCCCTTGACGAGGGGTTGATAATATCATCTATCAGATATCTCAATGTCCGTCTTTGTTTGCGCAGCTTAGCAAAGTCTACAGGAGACATGAGACTGAGTGTGGCACTAATTTGGCTATCTAAATCAAGGACAAGCACCCGCTTGCCATAATTTTTCGTTAAACAAGTAGCCATATTAACAGTAAGGGTGGTTTTGCCAACTCCGCCCTTCATATTTGCAGTAGCAATCACATATCCCATTGGTTAATTCCTCTAATAAAGCATTCCCATTTACGTAGCGTAAACGTCTCGTTACAGATAGAAAATTTTTGCTAAATTTAACATTATAGAGCAGTTATAAAGCGTTAGTACGTTACACAAATAATCTTGGATCGTTCGTCATAAGGGGAGTTAACAGTGTTGAGAAGGCAGTGGTTGCAAAACCTAAGCTCCAACAGATGAGCCACTGTGCCCTTGGAAGTTCCCCCTTCTTTTTCCAAACTGCTGTTCAAAACTCAAGAAGAACTCAGGACTGTCTTGATGAAAAAAAGTGTGATGAAGACGCTCATTAGCTTACCTCAGGGATATTTCCTCAATTAAAGCAGTCAAAATTATAGCAGTGAGCGGTGTATTGGTGGAGGAATATAGGGCAATACGGTTGCCGATAAGACAACTTGCAAAAATGATAACCAATGGAACAGGCGTTGTATGCAACGTCAAAGCACGTGTACAACGGCGGCACATTCGTGCTATGCGCTGCCGTAAAGAGCGTTCACTATCACAAAAAATCTTAACTGAACCCGTATTGATTTAAAGGCGCGATGGGCAAAACCCCGCATAAAGGCGATCGCACGAAGTACCCGCCCACAGGGCGATCGCCACTCGTTGTAAAAAAGTTGGGGTTTTTTGAGCCGTCACCAATAGTTCTATAGCGCTTGACTCCTCTAATAGAACCGCAGCGGGCGCAAAGGCAATTTCCAAACCAGTTTCTGTGAGGTTACTTTACAGCTATTTTCAGGTAAATAGACCTTTTTTGTGTCGCGCAAAGACGAGCCAGCGCGAATGACGGCTTTCCCGCTCTCACGGCGACTGGCGTTGCAAAAACGCAAAGAAGAACGCCTAAAAATGTGGTCTAAATAAGTGAAAACTGCTGTAATCAAATCATGAATCGTTTTTACTGTATGCAATTTTCGACAAATTTAATTTAAGGCTTATTAAAAGAACTAACTTTAGTTATTTAGCTGTGCAAATCTGAATATATAGCAGGTAGTGAAAGCAACCCTGGAAGAGAAAGCTAGTACTGTGACGAAATCGCGATTTCACACTAGTGTTGCTTAATTCATCCTATTTACCTGAACCAGCAAGAAGGCTCACACTGACGCCCGTTGCGGTCAGTGCCCTTGATGAATTGCTTTGTGAGTTGACGACAATCTCCCGACCAATACGATTCTTCGTGGGAGGGAGATATGGAGGAAACGAACAATTTTTTATTTTTATGGTCATGCTGCACATAGTTAGGTTACCATGATTTTATAAACACAGTAACAGGTCGATGCCCTCCGGGTTCGCCAGTTTGGCGGGACGGAAACCGACACCGCCAACTGGACTCAGCATGTATAGAGCAGTCAAGGTTAGAATTTATCCCACTGATGAGCAAGAATCTTATTTAGCTCAATGTTTCGGTAATACTCGCTGGTTGTGGAATTATATGCTTCATGCCACAACCACAGCATATAAAGAAACAGGGAAAGGACTTTCTAAGGCTGCAATGGACAAGTTGTTGCCAGGATTAAAGAAGGAATACGAATGGTTAGGACTTGCCTACAGTCAAGTATTGCAAAGAGTAACTTTCAATCTTTCAAGTGCGTTTGTCAATTTTTTTGAGGGACGTGCTAAATATCCCAACTTCAAATCCAAGCATGGTAAGCAATCAATCCAATATCCTCAAAATGTGAAGCTAATGCCACAGGATTCTGTGATTAAGTTTCCGGGGTTATTGGGGATGGTCAAAACCGTGTTTCATAAAGACCTACCAAACGTAAAATTCACGACTGTAACTATATCGAAAAATGCTGATGGTAAATACTACGCTTCTATTCTGTTTAATCAAGAGGACAACCCAGTAGTTGCAGTTAATGAAGCTATTGGGGTTGATTTAGGATTAAAGAACTTTGCAGTAACTTCTGACGGGTCAAAATATGACCTCCCCAAGAAACAACTAGCTTTGCTAGAGAACAATAGAAAGCGTAAACAAAAGAAGCTATCTAGAAAGATAGACAAAACGTCTAACAAACGTCGTAAGGCTAAACGTTCACTTGCCAGAGTTTCTAGTAAAATAGCTAGAGTTCGAGAGGATTTTCTACACAAGCTATCTCGCAAAATAGCATACGAAAACCAAGTGATTTGTGTGGAAGACTTGGCAGTTAAGAACATGGTGAAGAATCCTAACTTGGCGAAATCTATTAGTGACCAAGGGTGGGGAATGTTTTTAACCATGCTGAAATACAAGGCTGAGAGATTTGGACATACTTATCAAGAAATAGGTCGTTTCTTCCCATCTTCTCAACTTTGTAGTGAGACTCTACTACCAATACCAATACTGCAAAATGGTTATGATTCATTGGGTGTCAGGTTTGTAGATTGTCCACACTGCCAGAAACAGCATGATAGAGACATCAATGCTGCCATAAATATTAGAAATGAAGGTTTGCGATTATGGGCGTTAGGAACTAGCGCTTCTGCCCTTGGAGGGGATGTAAGACCAAAGTCTTCTGGGCGTAAAAAATCCACGAAAACAGAGGCAATCCCCGGTGAATTGGGAAGCCTACACGCTCACCGCAAGGGAGCGTGTAGGTAGTTCACTTCCAGCTTTTATCGGCTTTTCCCAGCACATATGCAGCTACATCTTCAATTTGCTCGGGTTTTAAACGACCTTTGAAAGCGGGCATGGCATTTTTACCATTTGTCACTTGAGCGATAATGGCTTCCTCAGAGTACATTCCATACTTTTCCAAAGCCTCCTTTGTCAGGTTCTTGTTAGCTTGAACCAAATTCTTTCCACCCGCATGACAAGAAGCGCAATTGGTAGAGAAGACTTTGGCTCCCTTAACAGCATCTGCAGCAAAAGCTGGACGATTCAAGGCAAAGGTAAAAATTGCTATGCCCAGCAACAATACTAAAAAAATCTTTTTCATCCCGTGTTCCCTCTATGAATCGACGCATTCTAGAGAATATCCTTCATAATTCTCTTGTTCACACCGCGTGTCGTCAAAAGACAGGCTGTCAAACCTCTTGACTCACGGGGGAACGAAAGCAAAGGACAAAGGTTAAGAAGAACACAGAACACAGTAATCAGAATATCCAAAACGAGTGAATCCGGGGGAAATAAGTGCGGAAAAACTTTCTTGGTCTCCACGGAGCCGGGGGCTGTCTTACCAACACTCAGTACAGACGCGCTCTATGGGCGTCTCTACTCTTAATTCATGCTCGAAAAGCGCGTTTAATATTCTGACTCCTGAGTTCTGATTCCTGAGTTCTTTCTTGGTAAAAGGTTTTTCCTTCCACAACTGCTCAAATGCTATATGATAGCCAGGTAGACGGTTCTGTTGGGGATCAGCCATCAGAGGTAACGGGGAAAGTCTGGTGTAAGTCCAACGCTGTCCCGCAGCTGTAATCAAGGGTTTCCTTGTCAGTCAGAATACCCACCGACTAGTTAACTTCTGCTTTAGCACGTCTACGAGGTATGGATGAAAGCGCAACATAATTTATTTGTCTGCACCACTTGCTCAAGTGTGTGGAAAGATGGAAAACGTGTCGGTGAAAGTGGTGGCGAAACATTATTCAAGCGATTGCAACAACAGTATCAAGACTGGAAGTTGCATGAAGAATTTGCTATTCAACCAGTAGAATGCATGAGTGCTTGCGATCGCTCTTGTACAATTTCTTTGGCATCTGTTGGTAAATATACTTATCTTTTTGGTGATTTATCGCCAGATTTGTCACCCTCACAAATAGCCGGGGTGTTAGAGTGTGCTAGTAAGTATTACACTCATCCTCAAGGATTGTTACCCTGGGCAGAAAGACCAGAACCGCTTAAAAAAGGAATTTTAGCAAAAATTCCTCCTTTGTCTGCCAACGCAGGAGAATAATAGTAGGCGTGATATCATCTCCGGTTGCTTACCCATAATTCCCACGCTGACTGCACCCCACCCCTTAATCCCCTCCCCGCTTGCGGGGAGGGGAGACTTTGACGTAAGTCAAAGGCGGGGTGGGGTTCTTGGGGAATTAAGGGTCATTAGCCGAACATGATATAAGGGTGTAGGATGTGAAAGGCGTACACATCACCCCCGTTTTCATCCAATTATTGTTGTGGTACATATAAAGTGTCTTTAACCTATCTACAATTAATAAAGTCGTTTGAATCCCAGGGGTAGAAACATGAGAGTTTGGCTAGCCTGCTTTTTGGTGCTGTTTGCCCTAGCGGAACTGTTTGACTGGGTGAAAGAATTTACCCTACCGCTACCTATATATATATTAGGTGGGGCGTTTTTGGCTGTTGCTTCCAACTACGATAAGCTTTTTGGCTCCTACTTGAGTAATGCAACGAGTGAAGCAACATTGGAACAACCCCTGCTTGATGATTCACCTTCCTTCACAATTGCACATTCTGTTAAAAAATCTCAAAAATCCGAAATAAAAAGTTAACCTATTTCTTGTGGGACAGAAGTCTTCACTTATTTTGTAGATGAGAGACGGCTTTCTAGACCAACCCCACAAGAGCTATTTTTAAACTGAGCATATTATCGAAATCCTTGAAAAGAAAACAATAAAGAACAACCTCCATTTAATAAAGCGGTAATAACCGCACCAATAATTACTCCTTTCATTAAGCCATATTGCCGCCGTCTTTTTAGCCAAAGAGTGACTGGAATGACATAGAGAAGTTGCCACAAGAAAAAGCCAAAAGCCCCAATAATCAAAATTTGACCACCGTAAATACCTCTAATAAAACTAAGTAAAACTATTGCTAGTATCGCTAAAATATGCATAGCAATTAACAAGAGTATGCCTAAAAAAACACCTAAAATTTCATTTTTTTGTGACATAAATTAACACCCTAATAAGCGCAGACAAGCTCTACTTAATTAAATAAAACGATTATTAACTAAGTGATAGCCAGCGCTACCTTCACGATAAAACATATTGAAAGTATCAAAGGGAATAATCCTACCATCGGGGTGGACAATATGAATACAGGAACGCTTCACTGAACGAACATCAAAGTTAAAAGGGTCAAGAAACTGGACAATCATTATCCGAAAGATATTGGAATAGCTAATACCTTGAGGGACGGCAACCATTGGCAAACAACATAACAACTGCTTTAATGAAGTTGCGGCTGAACTGGGTGAATGACTCGTAGAAAATAGCTGAAAAATGTGGCGCTTTAGTTCTTCATTCTGTTCGTAAAGTACGCTGTTGGGCATAATTTTTACAAACGTATCTGGATTGATTAACCCAGTCAGTGGTATCACTTTACCATTGAGTTTCAGCGCGTACGCCATTGCTAAGCAGTCGGGATGGCAAGGAACTGGGAGAATATCTTCTGGTTTAAAGTAAGGACTTTGTTGTAAAATTGCCCTGCGAACTTCTGTTAAAGTATATCTGTCTCGCTTGAGATTAAATCCCTCTAACCGTCCAGCAGCTTGGATGGGTTGAAACGTGACACCCCGTACGCATCGCTGTTGCAATGCATACTCAATAATTTTGCCGATTTCGTGGTCATTCAGCCCTTTTTTTAGGGTGAGGACTAAGGTTGTGGAGATATTGTATTCATTGAGATTTGCGATCGCCTGTTCTCGAATAATGCGTAAATCTGCGCCACGCAATTCGCGTAAAGCTTCCGCCTCAAAGCTGTCAAATTGTAGGTAAACTTCAATTCCAGGCATATATTGACTCAGGCGATCGCAAAAAGATTTCTCCTTTGCTATCCTGACGCCATTCGTGTTAATCATCAAATGCTGAATTGGCTTGCTTTTGGCAATATCCATGATTTGAAAAAACTCTGGGTGCAGTGTTGGTTCACCGCCACTGAGTTGTACAACCTGCGGTTCACCCTCATTCGCCACCACCGCATCAATCATTCTTTCAATTTCTGCTAAACTGCGGTGACGGCGGGGTTGATGCGAAATTGCGGAAACTTCTTCTGCACCAGAGTCAGCATAGCAAATGGGACAGGAAAGATTGCACCTATCTGTCACTTCTATTAAAGTTAAGCAGCTATGTTGTTCATGATCTGGGCAAAGCCCGCAATCATAAGGACAGCCATATTTTATCGGTGTATTAAACTTCAATGGCATATCCCCAGGTTTGATAAATTCCAGAGATTGTTTATAGTATTCGATATCGTCGGCAATCAAAACCTCTTCTCGTCCGTGGGTGGGACAGTGTTTCACCAAGTAGACGCAACCGTCCTGAAAAATAATTTTTGCTTCTACTTTGACGAGACACTGCGAGCAAACGCTATTTGTGAGAGCATAAAAAAGGTAGTTGCGAGTGGGCATAGTTAAAGAATTTTGTTTTTTATCCTACACCGACAAGCAAGTAATATCAGGTTCGGTAGATTACTTATCATTCCTGAAGAACCCCACCCCTTTATCCCCTCCCCGCGTGCGGGGAGGGGAGCCTAAGCGCAGCTTTGGCGGGGTGGGGTGCAGTCAACGTGGGAATTATAACTAATTAGCCGAACATGATATAAGCTGTCACGCCTTTCATTTGCATACACTCAACTTCTCCATGAAGATGCACGCTTATTCAACCCCCCTGTAGTCCCCCCGATGCCTTGGAGGGACGCGGTAGGCGGGGGGTAAATAAAGTGCAATGTCACAGAGAATTGGTATAAGCTTATTCGTGTTTTTGCAAGAAGTCTAATTTTGAATTTTGAATTTTGAATTGCTTACCTCACTCACCTGTCACCAAATCCCACAGCACATCAATCCCATTTCCAACATATTCTGAATCCTGGTGCTGCTCAATCCATTGAACAACAGCAGTGACTAAATCACGATTTTTTTTGCCTAACTTGCCCAACGCTTGGGCGGCGTAGTAAGGGACACGAGAGTCCTCATCTTTGAGCAGAGCCAGCAGCCCTTGCACCAGCACTTCTGAGCTATTGCCTAACTTGCCCAACGCATCGGCGGCGCTGAAACGGACACGAGAGTCCTCATCTTTGAGCAGAGCCAGCAGCCCTTGCACCACCTCTTGTGAGCTATTGCCTAACTTGCCCAACGCATCGGCGGCGCGGGAACGGACATCAGAGTCCTCATCTTTGAGCAGAGCCAGCAGCCCTTGCACCAGCACTTCTGAGCTATTGCCTAAGTTGCCCAACGCAGCGGCGGCGCGGTAACGGACATCAGAGTCCTCATCTTTGAGCAGAGCCAGCAGCCCTTGCACCACCTCTTCTGAGCCTTTGCCTAACTTGCCCAACGCATACGCGGCGCTGGAACGGACACTCGAGGACTGATGTTTGAGCAGAGCCAGCAGCCGTTGCACCGCCACTTCTGAGCTATTGCCTAACTTGCCCAACGCATACGCGGCGCTGTCACGGACATCAGAGTCCTCATGTTTGAGCAGAGCCAGCAGCCCTTGCACCACCTCTTCTGAGCCTTTGCCTAACTTGCCCAACGCATACGCGGCGCTGGAACGGACATCAGAGTCCTCATCTTTGAGCAGAGCCAGCAGCCCTTGCACCAGCACTTCTGAGC
>NZ_CAWMYC010000120.1:0-75761 GCF_963872035.1 Scytonema sp. HK-05 | reverse complement strand
GTTCGTTTGTGGACTCTTCAAGAATCCCCCGGCTTTTAGCCGTGGGGAGTATCAATCTTGACGACCTTCACTTTGTAAGTATGCAAGCTTATAAAGCAATACGTTGGCGATAAGACAATTTGCAAAAACGATAACCAATGCAATCTTACGTTGTATCCCAAAGTTCTACACCTGTACAAAAGCGGCAGATTTGTGCCACGCTATGCCAGTAGGAGTTTCATACCCTTACCCGTTTATCTTACTTTTCACTCTTATCTGGAGAACCTCGCTTCTATTCCTCTGTTCTGATGATTGAGAGGCTTTTACCTTAGCCCATTCCCTAGAGCGGGAAGGGGGCGGGGGGTTAGGTTTCGCGTTGGTTTTTCCAAATGACGTGAAAAGTCAGACCCGTTTACAGGCGCAAGGTATTGCGTTCCTAACCTGCTACATAGAACTTATCGATAGTTATCCACGACAACTACTTTGTCTACTGGGCGTGCTTCTACCAACAGAGACGGCTCTTACTTGTCCACAGGCGTAACGCGCGGAGCTAGCCGCTCCTACGTGTATATTAAGAAAATTCTTAATTAATCATCCATGTTAGTCCGTTTGTTTTCGCGCTTAATGACTAACTTTAAATAAGTATAGCTAATATATTGGCGACTTATTCAAGCTCCTACAGGCTTACACCGGAACGCTAGCTACCTGTAGACTACTCTTTTTATAAAAACTTAAGTATAATTTTTGACAAAATTAGTTCATTTGTTGATGCGATTGACCAAAGGTCAGGGCACATGGACAATCGCCCTTTGGGTGGCTCCTTTGCAGCATCACGCTGTGCCCAGGATTTTACTCCAGACAATATGCTCTCTTTACCACATGAGTTAAGACCCTCTAAGATATCTAGGAGTCACACAACTTAATATAAAATTTTAACGGAGTTAAGTAGAAATGACCAAGATTGACTGCTCTATTATTTTTATATTGGTGTAAAATAATGCGCACGCAAACTGCATTTTCTATGCCATAAAAGCATACAAAAATCAGAGGATCATGCCACGGTTGAGCGCTATTAACATCTATATACGAGCTAACAACATTTTTGCAGCTTAGCTTTGAGCGGTGACAGTGTGAGGATTTACCGAAACGTTGACCAACAAAGAACTCAGATCTCAGGAGTCAGAATATGTCCGGAGGACACGCTAGGCGTGCCTGGCTTTGCGAGCAGCTTACGCGCTTGACAAAGTGTGGCCGTACGCCTAGCGGCACTGTTCACATAGGGCGTACAGCTTGGGATTCTGTGCGACTGGCAGGCTTGAAGTCACAAGCCCGTTTTGTTGTTCCTAGGGCGCGGGCAACCCCTTTGGATCTGCCTGCACCACGTCAACGAGGGGAGAAGCAAGCATTTGTTTGCTTACGAATTGCGTTACTGAATCCTTCGGTGTCTACTTTGGGGGAATTCTCTCGTTCTGAGTTCTGGGTGCTTCTCAAATCATAACGGCTCTCATCAATACAAATCAGGAGAAAACACTGTGAAAATAAACTGGTTATTACCTGGTACTGTTGCAACTACTGCTATCTTCATGGTAATGTCGCCAGCTCAAGCAGCGAAACTCGAATCTTGGCGTTTTGATGCCAATCTAAACCGATTGGAAATCAACACTGAAGGTTCGGTTCAACCGCAGGCGCAACTCATCTTCAACCCGACGCGATTGGTTATTGATTTGCCAGGAACTGACTATGGACGTCCGCCGTTCGTTCAGCCAGTGGCTGGTGGTGCAATTCGCACTGTCCGTGTGAGTCAGTTTGACGGACAAACAACTCGTATAGTCATCGAACTCACTCCAGGTTATACCCTTGACCCAAAGGAAGTGAAATTTGAAGGGAGAACTGCCAGTCGCTGGATGGTACAATTACCAACGCCACAACTTGAACAAGTCGCTCCATCTTCTTCCAATAGTTCTTTCAATATTTACAGTGTGGTGAGACCTGGTTCTAACTCCACAGCAAATAAAGACACAGTTGTCAATACTGACTCTGTAGCAAATAAAAACACAGTTGTCAATACTATTGAAGGACAAACTCAAAAACAAACAATTATTAGCAATGCTCAAGGATTGGCTCAAATTGAGAACCTACGCGTTACAGGTGACGGTTTGTTTGTCCGCATAAATGGAGGGAATCCTCAAATTCAGACATTTCGCAGCAGTGACAACAGTGCTATTAACATCGATATCATTGGTGCAGCTCTGTCACCCCGTCTCGCACAGCAGAATCTACGAGTTAATAAGTATGGTATAAAACGAGTTGAATTCACTCAACTCAGAACAACACCTGGTGTTCGCATGACGCTGTGGGTAGACAAAAATAGCCCCGACTGGCAAGCCAGCATGAGTAGTTTTGGCGGTTTGGTAGTTCTGCCCACTGGTGACACGAGGAAATTGTCTAGAGATACTAGAGATAATAGTAATTCTCTTCCTAACTCAGACATACTTACGAGTAGAAACCCCCGCAACTCCAACCTAACCTTACCAGCCACAGACTCACTATCTACAATTGAGTCTGTGGATTTGACTGCTTCTGGGACGCAACTGCTGATTAAAGGCGACCAACCTCTGTCTGCTAATGGTGGTTGGGATAGGGCTTCTGGTATGTTCCGCATCACCATTCCTAATGCTAAATTGGCTGGTGCTGTCAGAGGTCCAAATTTTGATGCTAGTAGCCCTGTCCTGCGCGTCCGCTTGCAACAACAAGACCCCCGTACTGTTGTCGTCTACATCCAACCAGCAGGAGGCGTGCAAATTGGGCAACTCAACCAACTGACCGGTCAGCTTTTGTCTTTGGAATTACGACGCTCGTTTTCTCCGTTAACTCCTCGCCTTGGTTTACCTCCCTTACCAAGAGCAAACCCACGACCATTACCGCCAATTACAAATAATCCTCTGCCCCTACCGCAGCCACTGCTACGCCCCCCGGTACCTAATGGACGAGTTGTCATTATGATTGACCCCGGACACGGCGGTAAAGACTCTGGTGCGCCTGGTTTGGGTGGACTGCTGGAAAAAGATGTGGTTTTGCCTATCAGCATAAAAATAGCAAATATCTTACAGCAAAAAGGCGTACAGGTGATGCTAACCCGCAATGCTGACTATTTTGTGGAACTTCAGGGACGGGTAGACATGGCAGACCAAGCAAATGCTAATTTGTTCGTCAGCATTCACGCTAATTCTGTTGGTGCTCGCCCGGACGTGAATGGGTTGGAAACCTACTATTATGACAGCGGTTTAGATCTGGCTCGTGTCGTCCACAGTACCATTCTCCAAAGTATCCCTACCCTTAGAGACCGAGGAGTCCGCAGAGCAAGATTCTACGTTCTCAGAAAAAGTTCTATGCCCTCGATTTTAGTAGAAACCGGTTATATGACTGGTCAGGAGGATAACCCTAGGCTGGGAAGCCCAGAATACCAAAATCGAATGGCAGAGGCAATTGCTAATGGTATACTATTATACTTAAGGCAAAGATAAGTCTGTAGTACAACTTCCTACATTAAGGCTCTGGTTCGTAGTTAGTGGTGAGCCACTGTGCCCTTGGCAGTTTCCCCCGCCCTTTGCAAGTGGCGTTCACCGTAAGTTCTGTGGACAGGCACTCTTGGTGCCTAGCGTCTTTGTTCACTACAAGAGCGGCGATCGCCGTAGCGCAAGCCATAGGCATACCTGAAGGTTAGTAGTGAACAACAACTAACAATCCCTGAACATTCTGTATCTTCAAATCCAAAATCTTAAATCAGTATCTGCCTGTGTTTCCATCTTCTATCTTTGAAGGCAATCTTTACGATTTTTCTGAAGCACCCCAACGTGCCCCAATTGGTATTTTTGACAGTGGTGTAGGTGGTTTAACAGTACTGCGCCAACTCTATCGCCAACTTCCCAATGAATCAATTATTTACTTTGGGGATACAGCTCGACTTCCATATGGGATTCGCTCGCAAGCAGAAATTATACAATTTGTGCGGGAAATTCTCATTTGGATGGAACAGCAGCGTGTCAAAATGGTTGTTATGGCTTGCAACACCAGTTCAGCATTGGCATTGGAGGCGGTGCGTGAGGAATTTTCTTTACCAATTCTCGGTCTTATCCTACCAGGGGCAAAGGCTGCGGTGAACAGTGGAAAGCGCATTGGTGTGATAGCGACTGCCGCAACTGCTAAAAGCAATGCTTATCGCCATGCTATTCTAGAAATAAATCCCGATGTCCAAGTCTGGCAAGTAAGTTGCCCAGAGTTTGTGCCACTCATTGAGCAAAACCGCATTCATGACCCCTACACCCTACAAGTGGCACGCTCATATCTGGAGCCATTGTTACAGCAGGAAATAGACACTTTAGTCTATGGCTGTACTCACTATCCTCACCTTGCACCCGTACTGCGATCGCTTCTCCCCTCACACGTGAAGCTCGTTGATCCAGCAGAATATATTGTTGCGGCTTGTGCCCAAGATTTAGATATCTTGAGCCTAAGAAATAGCCACCCACCCATGCCAACTCGCTTCGCGGTGAGTGGTAGTCCACAACAATTTGCTCAGTCCTCTATACTGTGGCTGGGTTATAACCCAACAGTTGAGGCAGTGCAGTTGACAAATACGGCAGTTTCTAGTACATAATTATGAGTTATTAGTCATTAGTAAAAGTCTTTCTACTAATGACTAATAACTCATAACTAATGACTCTTGACTAATGAAGGCTTGTTGCTTCACTCACCTTCGGCGTTACTGTAACCTCCTGCTTGCGCTTTCCTTGTGAAGCCAAAGAAGCACCTGTAGGAGTGGTTTTTTTCCCGGTTCTCTTTGCTAGTGCTAATAGTAAGTAAACTGCTAACAAATAACCAGAAGCTAATATAAAAATCATCATAGGTATCTTTCCGTAAATCATTTTTTCTACCAGCACTTCTGTCTAAGGAATATAAAATCGAATAAGATTAGCACAACTACAGCTACACAAACTTATTGTTGATAGCTGTTTTTTGCATTGCAAAATGTTTGGTAGAGTTCTATCTCTCCCTGCGAAATTCGCTTGTATTCAGTTTTTCTTGCAAACTATGCCTACAACAGAAGTCAAATTACTAAACAGCAATTCTGAACTCCTGGTGAAGCTGTCTACCTAGTCTGCATTTTTCCGCAAACACTTTACCTTGTAGTACAAGGTATGCGCTCTCGCTACGCTAAACAAGTGCAGCATTTTCCCTTACGGGTAGCGCATAGTTTTAACCTTAGAGGTTCGCATACCGGGACAGTGACCAATAAGATAACTCTTTTGGTCGCAGCCTACGATAGTCTATTCAGAGCCACAACACCAGATAAGTAAAAATACCGAATGGTGATTTTTTTCTGGGGTGAATATCTCAAAAATTTTAAATCCCTTGACCTTAGCGTAACACAACCACCCTGACTTTTCAGCCAATTTTTCTGCTAAATTTGAAATTTTCTAGAGTACGTGATACAAGATGTGCCTAAATTATTCTTTAAAGGAAAATAAGTAATGTGTCATAGGTGATGAGTAAGAGGAAAGGAACTTTTCAGGGTTTGTTTTCACCTTTACTTAAAAATTTGGCAGCCAAAAATAAAGTTTTTGTTAAGATATCTAGCTTTTGTCTCCTGCATTCGGTTAATTCCTTTCTTAAGGATAAGTATTAAAAAGATGATTTGTATCCGTCAATATACATAGAAAAGCTGCAGTATCTTTTTCTCAACTTAGAGAAAAAGATAACTTGTGTCAAAGTTTTGTTAAGACTACTGCAAGTGGAGGAAGTAGAAGACTACTAAAGTTGCTAAAAAGCCGATTCGACGATGACTCGTGGGGAAGATTATCCAATGCCAGTCTATCTTCAGGCAAAACCTAAAATTTTAGGTTTTGGACGGTTTTTCCGGTAACGCATTTGGTTAGGGGTGATCAAGAAAGAAAAGTAATGATGAATGACTCATGAAAACTTTGCGCTGGCACAGGCTTATCTTAAAATGGGTATAGGATATGTAAAATTTCGTAAATAAAGCCAGAGTCTGCCCATCCATGACCCCAGCCACCTCCCTTTTTTCCCCAGTGGAAGCCGACCTGCAAATACTAGCAGACAACTTGACACAGCTAGTAGGAAATGGTCACCCTATCCTTTGTGCAGCAGCCGAACACCTATTTGGATCTGGGGGAAAACGCATAAGACCGGCGATCGTCCTCCTGATCTCGCGGGCGACAATGCTCGAACAAGAAATTACGCCCCGTCATCGACGCTTAGCTGAGATTACGGAAATGATTCACACGGCAAGCTTAGTGCATGACGATGTGGTGGATGAATCCGAGATGCGGCGCGGCGTTCCCACAGTTCACAGTTTGTTTGGCAACAGAATAGCGATATTGGCAGGAGATTTTCTCTTTGCTCAATCTTCTTGGTATTTAGCCAATTTGGACAATTTGCAGGTGGTGAAACTGCTGTCGGAGGTAATTATGGATTTGGCGTCTGGAGAGATACAGCAGGGACTGAACCGCTTCGATGCGAGCATCTCGATTGAGACTTACCTCAATAAGAGTTATTACAAAACTGCCTCTTTAATTGCCAATAGTTCTAAAGCCGCCGGGTTACTGAGCGAAGTTTCTCAAGAAACAGCTCAGCATTTGTATGGCTATGGGCATCATCTTGGTTTAGCATTCCAGATTGTAGACGATATCTTAGATTTCACAAGTTCGACAGATATCTTAGGTAAGCCAGCAGGATCAGATTTGAAAAGTGGGAATCTGACAGCGCCCGTTCTGTTTGCCTTAGAAGAAAAACCTTACCTGGAAGTTTTGATAGAAAGAGAATTTGCCCAGGAAGGAGACCTAGAGCAAGCCATATCCTTGATACATGACAGTCAAGGTATTGCGCGAGCAAAAGAGTTAGCTGACCACCACGCGAAGCTAGCTGTGGAGCATATTGCGGAACTCCCATCGTCTGAATCTCGCGCTTGCTTAATTAAGATGGGTGATTACGTCCTCAGTAGGCTTTTTTAGGGTATAAGGACTCGCGATGGGGGATTAAGTCATAATTCTTAATCCCCCATCGCCAATCCCTCATCCGTGATCACTTCATGCAATATCCGGAGGAATTTCTTTTTTTACTCTGTTTTGCTGCAACTGCTGTTGTATTAAGTTTTGCAGGTCGGCTCGTCGGACTTCGACTGAGTCGGTATTAGTGCGAGGAGTTTCAAAAAAAACTATACTATCTACGGGTTCCATTGCTACCAATTGGAACAAAATATGAATCACAGGGATGGGTGCAGCTACCAATTGAGGGTCAAGCCCAGCAGATGATCTGAGTGGGACATCCTGTATTGTAGGAAAAGCATAAATTACGCGCTTTTCCAACTGTGGATTTGCGCGATCGCTCAATGTAGTCAAAACCCAGCTTTGTTCCATGTTTTGGAGAATATAGTACTGGGAATGGCGTAATTCTTGTGCGATCGCGCTAAGGACGGGAGCGATTGCTGTCACAAGTTGCGGTATAACACCATCTTGGGGTGCATTGTCGATCAGCAATTGAATTTGTGCTTGTAAATCCATAATGACCTGTAAACTAATGACTGGGTAGAGGCAATAACATCCATCAAGAGCAAACAATCAAACGAAATTCAGGAATAATAAATTCAGCCTAATCTTAAACACACAATTTAGGCGCGTTTGACTTGTAAGCAAAATCTTGACCCAATACCCACAGTGTTATCAGGTGGTACTTAAGTATGTTAGGGTCTTTCTAAACACTGGACTATGAATTCAACCGCAACCACAACAATTCAGGGAGTAAGTTCTATCGGCGTAGAGGCGATATTTCAACTCCTTTTCAAGGAGCTTCAGCAATCAACCAAAGCTTCGGAGCAAAATTGCCGCGATGTGGCAACACGAATTGCTGCCGAAGTTTATAGAATTTGCAATGAAAGCAAGCGCATCCAAGCGACCGGTGCAGTCGAAAGTTCTGCAATCAGCCTAGCCCGACATCGATTGCAACAATGTCTCAGGTATTACGAGTTGGGTTCCAATCGAGGCAGAGTAGAATTACACAGTACTTTGAGTGCGATTATCTATCGCTACATCAATCCTCCTCAAAGACAATTGAGCTATCAAGGACGGCTCGTCGTCATTGAAGATTTTCTGCAAAGTTTTTACCTAGAGGCATTAAACGCCTGCCGACGCGAGAACCAACTGGGTGCTACCTATAGCCCCAAAACCCTTTTAGAATTAGCAGAATACATGGCATTTACAGAACGTTATGCCAAGCGCCGAATTCCCTTACCAGGGCGTCAACAACAGCTGATTATTCTCCGAGCGCAAACATTCTCCCAACAACAACCGCCGGAAACTTGCGTAGACATAGAACAGGCGGCAGAAGGTAGTGGTAACGAAGCCGATGGCTCTTGGGAAGATCCAGCGGTGCAGCAATTGCGAAGTGCAATGGCAACACAACCAGAGCCAGAACCCCAAGAAGATACCTTACGCTCTGTCGTCGTTACTGAACTGATGAATTATCTCGAAGAGCGGCAACAATCAGACTGTGCTGATTACTTCGCCCTCCGTCTCCAAGATTTATCAGCGCAGGAAATTGAGTCGATTTTGGGGTTAACTCCTCGCCAGCGAGATTATTTGCAGCAGCGCTTTAAATACCATCTCATCCGGTTTGCCTTATTACATCGCTGGGAGTTGGTTCACGAGTGGTTGGAAGCAGATTTACACACAAATTTGGGCTTGACTCCTCAGCAATGGGAAGTGTATACGGCGGGGCTCGACGAGAAACAACGGTCTCTATTAGAGTTGAAACAACAAGGTCATGCGGATGAAAAAATTGCCAAAACTTTAGGGTTATCAATGGCACAATTGCAAAAACGGTGGTTTAAAATTCTGGAACAAGCATGGGAAATTCGTAACTCCTTAATTTCCGGATCGGGTGCATCTACTCATGAATAGTGACTCAGAATCCTTACAAAACCAGTTACTCGCTTGGTTGCTGGCACAAAATGCCGAAACAGGCGAGCCAAACTCGGTCGATTGTGAGGAAAATGAAGGGGTAGAAAATTTTAGTGAAATCGTCGCCGCCCTAAACGGTGGCGCTTTTGAGTTAAAATCTATACCCCAAACCTTTCGACTGGGAGAAATTCCAACTGTGCAAGAACGTTTTCAAGCCGTCCTTAAACGTCGGTTACAAAGTCAAATTCAAAATCATCCACCGCTATTTCCTTGGGAAGCACAACTTATAGAGTATCCCGAGTGTCTTGACAAGCCATCGATTGAATTAGTTCCGGTTTGGGGCTGGGCAGCACAGCAATCCAAGCTGAATCTGCCGATTCCACTGCCGGAAAGAGTTTTCCAGCAATTACTGGAGAAGTGTCAAGCGCTCGTTGCCTCTTCACTGCCGTTAGGGGCAAAACTTGTTGCTGCTGTGGAGAGCTTATTTCCTGAGGATTCTCAGGCACTGAACGACTTAGCCGGATTGGTGCTAAGAACTCCCTCTCGTTCTGTGGATGTAGAAACAATGCCGAATCTAGAGAGTGCTTACGCAGATTTACAGCCCCCTCAACAGATGGCGCTGTCGTTGCTGGCGGCAAAACAGCTGCTAGAAAATCTGACTCTGCCTATTTCAGCTACCAATCCAGTGGTAGAAAGGCAATGGCTAACGAGTGCAGGTGTTCTTAGCCTTAAGGTAGAATACCAAACTCAAGGTCAAGTGACGAAGCTAAAAGTTCAAAGTGAGTTGCCCTCTAAAGCGATTGTGAAGCTCCAGGGAGATGCCTCGCAAGCGATCGCCGATTCGTCGAGTCCAGGATGCTTAAGTGTAGAATTACACGATACGCAACCAAACCAAACTTATACCCTGGAAGTTGAGTTAAAAGAAATAGACCAAAGACCGCTTTTGTTTGTGATTGTTCCCACAATGTAAATAAATCTTGCCATCGCTAGCAATCCACGTTGATAAATGCCATTGATATAAAATGAATATCCTGGGAAAGGAAAAATAACCCATTTTTAAACAAGCGGTCATTAGGGCGTCTACAGAAAGCTGCTATGAGCAAGAGACTTGCGAGTTCGGTTTGACCAACTTGTTTTGTGTCTGTGGCGTCCATATCATCGCTTGGCTAACATACCCATAGACTGCTTTCTCGTTTGCAATGTTTAACAGACCCAGGATACGTTGGCGTCTACCTGCAAGTGTTTTCTGGCGGCAAAATATGCAGGATTCGCCGTTAATGGAAGTGGAAGATTCAATTACCTTGCGGGTGCTCGTGCTAGCGTTGGTAGTTGTCCCAATTGTGGCGACGGATACTGCTGCTGAGACTAAATTCAGTCTTTGGTCGGTACCGCTTTCAGTGGTGGGCGCGATTTAGAGTTACTACCATCGCCACAATCACAATGTCTCGGTTAAGTTCTGTATCGCCATAGGAATGTTAGCAGCACTGGGGGCATTTTTTGGGCGATTGTTTGGCGAGTTGAATGATATGCGGCTGGCTTTAGCGGAGTTATTAATTCAACTCCAAGTATTTCACAGTTTTGATATGCCTCGCCGCAAAGACTTGGGATACTCAATTGTCATCGGGTTGATTCTGCTGGGTGTTGTCGCTACGCTCTCGCAAACTTTTGCATTTGCCCCAGTGCTGCTATTATTTTTAGCGATTGCCCAAGGGGCACTGCGCTGCTTTGCAATTGCCCTACCAACCCTCGTTCTAGAGTATCGGTCACGCCTCGGCTTGCAGCCGTTAAAATTGTTCTCAGGCTTTGCCTGGGAACAAGATAAAAATCAAAAATTACCTTCAAATTTTTTTACTTTTTACTGGCTATTCAATGATAATTTTTATTACGGTTTCAATAGCTCCATGAGCCAAAACCTCCAAGGTGTGATGAAACCCAAAGTCGTTATGCGAGTGCGATCACCCCAAAGGGGCGGGCGCTTTGCACCATTGCTAGGCGCGGGTTTCTGGCGAGTACTGGCATTTGACCGCTACACCGGTCAGGGATGGGAAATTTCAGGTAACGAGCAGGTGCAAACCCTCAAACGTTCGCCTTGTAGATACCAAATTATTTTTAGTTTAGCACCTATCTTTGGGTAGAGTCAACAAATAGTACAAACATACACAGTGGTGTCAGATTTGCCAAACTTGATTCCAGCTTTGGCTTATCCCAAGGAAATCTACTTCCCGAGACCAACGATTGCTGTGAATACAGAAGGCTTTTTGCGATTGCAAAGGTGCCAGTGCCCGCGCTCCGTGCAATCGCCTGTGGAATTATCTGAAGGTCTAACATATACAGTCATTTCACAAGTACCGTATCGCGATCGTACTTTGTTAGGAAAGCTCACCAAGGTTTGGGCAAACATCGCGCACAAACTCCCCTAGGTACGCTCTAGTATCTTACCAGCATTATTCCTTTGCAACTCTTCGAGATGGTGAACTACCTACACGCTCACCGCACGAAAAAATCAGCCACACGAGTGTTTTGTGGATCTGTGTTCCAAGACGGGTATTCGTGTTCAGTAAGGCTGGCTGATTTTTAGGGGACAATGCGTCGGATGCTTTCGTCCAAGACCGCCATTCATCTCACACGCTTGGGGGTACATTACAGTGTGGGGCTTCTGTCGGAGCTAGCTAAGCGAACACAATCCAAAATTTAAAATCCAAAATGGTATTACAAGTCAAGCGGGACAGTTGATACCAATTCTCTATAAACTTGCACTTAATAAATATTCCTCTGTTCCGGGCGCGTTCTTGGCTCAGGAGCGGTAGCCTGCGGCACGCAAGAGCGGGAGAGCAGTCGCCTGGGTCGGGAAAGCCGTCATTCGCGCTGCCTCATCTCTTGCGTCTACGTTTTCTAATATTAAGTATTTTTCCAGTACTTTATGTCAAGTTTTTTGCTTGATAGACATTTGCTTTACCTATACCTTTGGGTAGATTTTGAAGAAAGTAGGCTAATAAATTGCTAAAAAAAGCATTTGTTAGTTAAAAACGAAGACTGGCGTGAATTTAAGCGTTGTAACTCCTATTTTTTGTGGATAACATGGAAAATAATTCATTCAAAGCTTCTCACACCGCGTTTAGCGTCAGTTTTTTATGGACATTCAGTTAATCAACATCGGCTTTGGCAACATCGTGTCTGCCAACCGAGTCGTTGCCATTGTCAGTCCAGAGTCTGCCCCAATTAAACGGATCATTACCGATGCACGCGATCGCGGTCAGCTGATCGACGCAACTTACGGTCGCCGCACTAGGGCTGTCATTATCACTGATTCCAGTCACGTTATTCTTTCGGCGATTCAGCCAGAAACGGTAGCGAATCGCTTTGTCATTACGCGCGATCATCACCAAGCTGTAGATAATTGACTCAAGGTAGGTTGATAGCCCCACTTTTGTTTGCGCTATACCAGCAGTACCATGTGAATTAAACTGGTTTTATGTCACCCAGACTACAAAACTTTATTAGTCAGGAGTCATCCTAACTCATGGCTAATAAATAGTATCTACTGATTAATTCACTCCAAAAAGCGGATAATGCAAGTTATATCTACCAAAAGTGCTGCTACTACTAAAGAATGCCCACCTGTGGGCAAGCTGATTATCTTGACCGGTCCGAGTGGAGTTGGCAAAGGCACTTTAATGCGATCGCTCCTACAGCGTCATCCAGAACTGCATTATTCTGTATCTGTGACCACTCGTTCTCCTCGCCCGGGGGAAGTTGACGGCAAAGATTATTACTTTGTAAGCCGTCGAGAGTTTGAACAATTGGTTGCTGCTGGCGAATTACTGGAGTGGGCAGAATTTGCTGGTAACTATTACGGTACTCCTCGGGAAGCCGTGATTAACCAAGTTCGCTCTGGCAAGTGCGTTGTGCTGGAAATTGAGCTAAAAGGGGCACGACAAATTCGTGCTTCTTATCCTAGCGCCTTCAGCCTTTTCATTTTGCCGCCTTCTATGAGTGAATTAGAGAAACGGATACGTGGTCGCGCACAAGATTCAGAAGAGGCGATCGCGCGTCGCCTAAACCGCGCTGAAGAAGAAATAAGTGCCGCTGATGAATTTGATCTGAAAATCGTTAATGACGATTTTGAAACTGCTCTAAATACAATCGAAGCGGCTATCTTTGGTTGACACTTCTAAATGAAGACAGCCAGGATAATTCTTTGAGAAGGCACTCGCTATCTTAGTAGCTATGTTCGTACTAGGACGGTACTCCTACTTTCTAGACGATACAAATTGCCTCTAGTCGGTAGGTCAAGGCAATATCCAGGCTACTTTCTTTTTCTCAAAAGCTTGCCTATCGTTAATACACTACTTTTGCTTGCGGCGTGCTTGGATTAGCTACAACTACATCCAGAGCGTAAAGCGTCTAATCCTCCAATTTTTATGGTCAGGCAAAGTTAACTGCGTCTCGACCAGCCACATCTATTGTACCATCTGACAGGAGTAAAACTCTCTCGTTATTCTCTTGTCAAAGGTAAAAGAACAAATATAAGGACGCCAAGAAAAAGCTATGTCAACCTTTTCTTTGCGTCCTTTATTTTTTATCATGTGTCCTTAATCTAATCGCTTACAACTAAGGACTCATGACCGAATAAAGTCTCAAGGATGAACGAGCGAGGCTGAAATACTCAATACTTCACTTCGTACTACCCTACCATCGGAAAGCCCCCTCAGGGCGTCTACACACTTCATCCTTCAGCTGACTCGTTAACCAAACAGATTTTGAATTAAACCCCAATTGCTAGTTAATAAGTAAGCGACTACTGCACCACCAACACCACCAATTAAGAAAGCGCTGGCAAAGCCGTTCCAACCTTCTTTGGATCTAAAAGCATCTGGAGGGTTGGGTGTAGTGA
Source organism: Scytonema sp. HK-05 (assembly GCF_963872035.1). Taxonomy (NCBI): domain Bacteria; kingdom Bacillati; phylum Cyanobacteriota; class Cyanophyceae; order Nostocales; family Scytonemataceae; genus Scytonema; species Scytonema sp. HK-05. The sequence goes on along the minus strand of NZ_CAWMYC010000120.1, from coordinate 61,913 downwards.
CAGTAACGTGTGGTTGAGGGGGATTGCTATTGCCATATAGAGATAGGCAACCCGTCAGAATGACAACAAAGCTTAAGGTTGCCAGTAATCCAGCTAAGTTAGCATTAGCCGTATCGCGCAGAGGACCCAATTTGGCGAATGGACCAAAAAGCCAATAACCATGAGCCATACCAATTTCTAGCCCTCGTCTGAAAGGTGTATGCCCTGGGCGATAAGCAGGCAAGGCATTAATGTACCACTTGACTAGGGGAGAAGCATTAATCGGTGTTTCCAGGTTACCCCGCTGCGGATCACGCCCTTCAGGAAAGACAACTTCGCGATTTCTAGCGTCACTGGGGCGATTTTTTGATGCATCTACTGCTGTTGCTATATCTGCCATATTTTCTGTTTTCCTCTAGATGGAATTGTGGCATGATTTTCAAATTAATAATAATTGTTACTGGTAGCTAAATTTCATTGTTGCTATTGAAGTTTATAAAAATTAATTTAGCTGTTTTATATATTTTGAAATATTTACAAGTTCGTATCATCTGTACAGTATGCCTCGTTTGAACACACTGTCTTTAGGACTTATTTAAGTCAAGTTAAAAGTTATAAGTTTTCAGTCAGGAGTTTGAAACTATGAAATATCAACGATGAATTATGAATTCATAACTCATCATTCATAATTCATAACTTCTAACTCCTAACTTTTCTCAAGAATCTACGGTAACGGATGGAAAAGAAGGTCTGGGAAGAAGTAGTTAAATACGATCAAAAGAACAGCGGTAAAAATCAAATTGGCAAACAACAAGACCGGTGCCAGGGAAAGATATTGAACCAAATAATTTGGTTGATTTTGCGCCATGAATCATTCTCCTAAATAAGTGAGTTCAATGAGAGCATTGTGAATTGTCAATTGTTAGTTCTTAGTTGTTAGTTACCAAAAAGTATCACTAACCACTAACTTACTTCCAATCTTAAAATCCTCACTAGCGTGGGGAAATGGGGATTTCTTCATCCTTGGCTGTTAATTCACCCGATAGCAGTTCTCTCAGGGCGGCTACAGGCCAAGTAAAGCCTGACAGCATAATTGGCAGTGCCTTTGTCACATCAATCTTGACTTCCCTCCATTCGACCTCACCGCCTTCTTTTTTGTTTGTTTGCAGGTAAGTGCGACCTACCCAACCAATCCAACCAGCGATATAAAGGAACAGAATGCCAGGAATCGTGAAGTCACCAACATGGCTGAGACGACCATCCACGATCAGATGAGGTAAACCTTCGGGACCGCACAGCTCCTGAGAATAACGCTCAAATCGTTTTTCCCCGGAAGCAGGGTCAAAGTTAGTAGCACGGGCAGCTTGTACCCGTTCTTGGAAAGCAGGAGATTCGCTGCAAGGCACAAGACCTGTCCCTGGAGTCTGCGCTTGAGCAGGTGGGGCAAAGTTGAACCAAACACAAATCGTTAAAATCAAAGCAAACAAGCGTCGCATGGAATTGTTTCCTTTTATTACGAAACAAAAAGTTTTTTGTACAAAACGAGGCGGCTTGTACAATCCTGATTTGCATAACTAGCAAGTCATCATATCTCTTGCCCGTGAACCGAGTAAAGTTGAAGTAAATAAAAGTTAAAGCTTCTCAAACAAATCTTTGGGAGCGCCGAGCCATAAGTGGGGAGTCTTGAGTCAAAAATTTTCTGTTTTTCACGTAGTTTTTCGGTTCAAAACCAATTCCAGATTCTTCTGACTCAGAACTTACCACGGTTGACTCAACACTCTCTCTATCAAAACTCAGAACTTAGCATTTTTTTAGCAATGGCAACCGTTTTGGCAATTGAAACTAGCTGTGATGAAACCGCCGTGGCGATTGTTAACAATCGTGAAGTTTGTTCTAGTATTATTGCCTCGCAAATTCCAGTCCATCAGCAGTATGGTGGAGTGGTGCCGGAAGTCGCATCCCGCCAGCATCTAGAAATTATAAATGAGGCGATCGCCCAAGCCTTGGAACAAGCACAATTAGACTGGAGCAACATTGATGGGATTGCGGCGACTTGTGCCCCGGGACTAGTTGGGGCGCTGTTGGTTGGGTTAACTGCCGCCAAAACCTTAGCAATGGTACACAACAAGCCATTTTTGGGAGTTCATCACCTCGAAGGTCACATTTACGCAACTTATTTGAGTGAGCCAACCTTAGAGCCTCCTTTCCTTAGCTTACTGGTTTCCGGTGGACACACAAGCTTGATTTACGTCAAGGATTGTGGTGTGTACGAGACTTTGGGCGAAACTCGTGATGATGCTGCTGGTGAAGCCTTTGATAAAGTTGCCCGTTTGTTGCATTTGGGCTATCCCGGCGGACCAGCAATTGACAGGCTAGCAAAACAGGGAAATCCCCAAGCTTTTACCTTACCAGAAGGGAAAATCTCCTTACCAGGTGGCGGCTATCATCGGTATGATGCCAGTTTTAGTGGGTTAAAAACGGCGGTACTGCGGTTAGTGCAGCAGTTTGAAAAAGATGGGCAGTCTTTGCCAACGGCAGATGTAGCGGCTAGTTTTCAGGAAACTGTAGCACGCTCGCTCACCAAAAGGGCGATCGCTTGTGCCCAAGACTACGGTCTTTCCACGATTGCTGTTGGTGGGGGTGTAGCAGCTAACAGTGGTTTAAGACAACAGTTACAACGCACCGCAGAAACTCACAACCTACGCGTACTATTCCCCCCCCTAAAATTTTGCACCGATAATGCCGCGATGATTGGCGCTGCTGCTGCTGACCATCTCAACAGAGGTCATACCTCTCCTCTGGTCCTTAGCGTTCAGTCTAGGCTAGCGTTAACCCAAGTTATGCAGTTGTATCAAGGGTGATCACAGGAATGAGGAGAATATTAGTCCCTCATCTCCCTCATCTCCCTCATCTCCCCCATCTCCTCTGCTTTGTAGTACTGAACAATTAGAGAGCGGATGTGATTAGCAACCGCATCCGGCTGTTCCAACATGGCTAGGTGCCCGCAATCAGGAATTTCGATAACATTGTCACCACAGTAGCCGAAAAGAGGGTGAAAGCTAGCTAAATGCCGCACATACTTGGGTTCCATAACCTTGTCTTCCGCACCAGTAAGGAAATAAATCGGTTGCTTGAGTTGAGAAACAAGTTGAGGCAAGCGGTTAATTTCTTCTTCTGTTGTAGAATCTAGCAGTGCTCCCAAAGCTGCTTCTGGATCTGCAACAACAAAATCAATCACCCGCTGACGCGCCCAATTGCGCTCCAAGGGGCGTGCTACACTCGCTTTGGTAAACAGTAAATCAATCAGAGGCACTTGGCTAAGCCATTTCGGGCGAAGTTGCAAAAACCGCTGACCTGCCGCTCGAAACTGCTCAAACGCTTCTTTAAGATAAATTCCACCACCTGAGTTAATACAAATCACACCTTTGACAGATTCAGGCATTTGGGCAGCACCCCAAAGAGCGATCGTGCCTCCTAAAGAGTGACCAACCAACCAAGCACTCTTAACGTTTAATTGTTGCAGGAGATCTGCTAAATCGTGAGCATAGGCAGCCGGAGTATAAGGAGAATCAAAGGGATTAACAACCGCACGACTAGATTTATCACTTAAGCTGAAATAAGTTTGTTCTCGACTAAAATCAGTTTTTAACCTAGACTGCGACTCTCCAAAACCTCTCAAATCATAGGAAAGACACTGAAAATCATCTGACAACCGGGAAATCACAGGTTGCCAGTATCCACTGCTATTGAGCCATCCGTGGATAAAAACTAAGGTGTGGGGATAGTCCGTGGGAGCCGTTAGCTCGTATGCGTGTGGAACGCCCAAGATTTCTATGGTTGCCATACTCCTATCGTACCCCGTTCAGGCAGGCAGTAGGGGAAGCAGGGGAAGCTTGGCTGAGACTCAGACACGGTGAGACAGCGGTATGCAGGAGGGTTTCCCGACCCAGCGACTGCGTAAGCGCTAAGCCTTCGGCACAGCTGAGTGCTGAGTCCCTCGCGGTGCGGCACGGCTTCGCCGTAAGCGTTGCTCCTCCGTTCGCCCTTGGCGTGGCGAAGCCATAGGAGGCACGGACACGCTGCTTTGAACGCTGAACGTGCACGCTGCTTTGAACGGCGTTCGCCCTTGGCGTGTGCGAAGCACTCAGCCGTGCCGGAGGCATACCCGAAGCGAGAAATTTTCTCTTGGCTCTCCCACTCTCCCTCATCTCCCTCATCTCCCTCATCTCCCTCATCCCCGCTTCATCTTGCCAACAACGTATGTCGCAAGCCAGAGTCTGATGGACAATTCACTTTCATATACTTCTGTTTTAGTGAATTTCTCCTTGGCTCTACAACAAAATGCTAAAGTTGAAAGAGATTAGTGTGAGACACACTCTTGCTGACTACTGTCATTCAAAATCCCGCAAAAACACAAAAAACTGTCTGTGTAAGAGGGATAAAAGGTGGGTAGTTCGGTGATCCGTGAATCAGCACTCTTCTCAGTAGTAACCAATTCAGTTATAGTACCCGAACCGCGTTGGCATGGGTTTTTGGAAAACTTGGTTTAGTACATCAGAAGCTACCTCAACAACCAAAACAACACCCTTAGAAGAGTATGCAGTGGAAACTGTTGGTAACTCAAGCTCTAATAGTGTTGGCGAAGTTCAACAGCAGGAAACTCGCATAGTTTTTAGTACGGAGCGAGATATCGACCTGTATGAACTAGAGGAACTATGTGATTCAGTCGGTTGGTCGCGTCGTCCTCTGCGAAAAGTGAAAAAAGCTATTGAGCATAGTTTTCTCGTAGCCTCTATGTGGCAAGTGCGAGGAAACAAAAGGCGACTTATTGGTTTTGCCCGTGCGACGTCAGATCATGCCTTTAATGCCACAATTTGGGACGTGGTAGTTCATCCGGAATTTCAAGGTAAAGGACTGGGTAAGGCTCTCATGAAATATGTACTCAAAAAGCTTAGGAGTGAAGAAATTAGCAATGTTACTCTTTTTGCTGACCCCCATGTTGTAGATTTCTACCGGACTTTGGGTTTCATGTCCGACCCAGAAGGCATCAAAGGTATGTTTTGGTATCCTCATTAATTTTTAAATGAACACAGTAGCTTTTCCCACAAACTCAGCTAGGATTTTAAGGTTTCAGTATTAAGACGCTGTTTGCCATAGAGCGAAAAGCGGTAATTCCTTATAAGAAGGTAGGCTGAAAACCCCTTGGCAATAGCTGCGGGGATGAAAGCCACAAGGTAGGCTAAAGCCTACAGTCAATTGACAAAAACGTACGAATGAGCAAAAATGAAAAGTACGATTAAATATAAGCAAGTAACGGAACAGATGTGAAAGACAGTAACATCACGTATGCAAAGCTAACGCTTTAGCACTTGCGAAACTTTAATTGTAGGACGAACATCTAAAAAGACAAAAAACTAGGGAAGGGCATTTCCGAAGTAACGCTACAGGAGTTGAAACCTCTACTCTAGCTGGTGCAAACCTGTTAGTGGCAAGTTTTGACGATGAATGTAGAATCCCCTGGCTTTACGAACAAATCAGCGATAGCAAAATTTGTTCACCCAGGGGAGTGTCAATTGCATCACTTCCAATTACAACAAACAAGCGGTTGTTACTTGCTTGCAGTAGGTGAGAATATGCTACACAAAGCTTGACAAAGCAGGGTGTTGGCAAAAAATAAAAAGCGTGGTACGATTAGAAAGCTAATCTAAAAAGTTACACAAGTCAGTCAAGTCAAGCACTATTAGTTTAATAAACAAGCACTATTAGTGTAATAAACAAGTAAAGGTTAGTTAGCTTCTGTAATCGGGATGTAGCGCAGCTTGGTAGCGCGCCTGCTTTGGGAGCAGGATGCCGCAGGTTCAAATCCTGTCATCCCGATATATAAATATTAATGAAGAAATCCTAGATCAATTTACTGGTCTAGGTTTTTTTACATAATATATATCTGGTTAGATACTTACCAGCCCTTCTCGTGTCCCAGACGCTGGAGACCGACAGGGCACGTGCGCAGAACTTATAAATATGAGTTTGTAAATATGAGTTTGGATCTCGCTGAGCGCAAAGTGTACCTCCAGGGCATAGGAAGCACGCAGTCGCTTCTGTCGGGTGTCTACAAATCCTATCATCTCAATTTGGTAATGTAAATTACCAAAGAATACAGATATAAAAGAATATAGTTTTTTTTGCAAAAATTATCAAAAAATCAAATAAAAAGTCAACATTTGCGTGTTTTTGGACTGTTAGTTTGATTTATAAGTGTATGGACACATAAATTGGATATTTTCCCGGAAGCTGTAATGATGCTGCATTGTGCTTTTATTATTCTCTATTAGCCACAGTTATTTTTAAGCAGTGAGTTACCGCAAAAATGCAAAAATCTGTAAATCTTGAGACATTTTGCAGCCGCAGTAGCAGGAACGATTTAATATTTCTTGTCGTCAACTATAGGTGAGAAAGCCAATAAAATGGCAGATGATGCCTTACGGTAAAGAGAAGATTTCTCGCCGATCTTGTTAAGATACAGCAGGCATCTACACTTTGAGTGCAATTTTTACTAAGGCGAAATTGAAACACCAAAAACAGCACAGTCAATTGGTAAAGAAGGTACTATAACTAAGACTAGTTGGTGCTGTGCAAATCCAACTATTTGTCAGACTTGATTTTAGATGTATTGATGCGAGGAGAAATCATGAATTCATTAGTTCGCTGGGGCACAACATTGAGTTTAGTTGGGAGTACTCTGCTGGCAACGGTTTTTAGCGGGAATGCTCCAGTGCTCGCATTGACAGAACAACAAATTAAAGAAAAATTAGACCCAGTACCAGTGTTTTTGATTACTAACAACCAAGGTGTACCTTTAACTCGTACTGTCAATGCGCAAAATGGACAAAATGGACAAAACGCGCAAAAGAAGCAAGCCACAGTGACAGATGTTTTCATGAATGGACAGGACGCTCAGGCTTTTATCACCCAACTGCAGAATGTGCAAGGCAAAGACCCGAAAATGGCAGAAATGTTAAAAAGCCTGCAAGTGACACCTGTACCCTTGGGGATGATTTATCAAAGACTTCGAGAAAATGCTAAGAAACCAGACAACCTCGTGTTTGCTTTTAACCCTGGAAAGCAGGATCTAGACGGGGCAGTGACATTGCTGCGCCAAAGTGGTAAAGAAGTTAAGCAGTTCCCCAGTGTGCCTGTTTTTATCGTTAGGTCGCCAGACAAGGGGTATGTATCCGTTAAACGGAAAACTGACAACAAGGAAGTTATTCCTCTGTTTTTAAGTCAAAAAGACGCTCAAGGTTTGTTGAACCAAGTCAAGCAACAAGTTCCCAAGGCTGAAATTCAGGTTGTGGACATAGACGGAGTTATTAAAACTATGCGGGATAAAAATGATCCTTGGCTTAGCCAAGTATCTATAGTGCCATCTACCGAAAGTATGCAGTATGTCATTAGCAAGCGAAATAATGCAAAGCCTGGTAGCTCTGCTCCGAATCAAACCCCCTCTGCCAAACCTTCTGCACCTGCTCCTAAAAAATAAGAAAAATATGCCTTAGGGTAGAGGCATGAGGGAGAAGCAGTCGTTAGTAACTGGTTTGCAACTTTGGCAGTGGCGGAACGCGGCAATTCAATCTGCGATCGCCACTGGAATTTCACCTGCTGAAGTAGATTGGTTACTACAAGAAGTTGCTGGGTTAGACCGATTAGCATTGCGTTTGGAATCATTTAAAGACCGAAGTCAGCTTGCTTTAGAGTTATCTTTAGAAGATTTAGACAAACTCTGGCAGCGGCGATTAAATGAACATTTGCCAGTACAATATGTTGCTGGAGCGACTCCCTGGCGAAAGTATAAAATTGCTGTATCCAACGCGGTTTTGATTCCCAGACCAGAAACAGAGTCTTTGATAGATTTAGCTGTCGCTGCAAGTGTTAGTGGGACAGATCCATCTTTAAAACAAGGACACTGGGCTGACTTGGGAACTGGTAGTGGCGCGATCGCGATTGGACTGGCAGATGTTTTCACGAAAGCAATCATTCACGCTGTTGATTACAGTCACCAGGCGCTTCTGGTTGCAATGGCAAACGCCCAAAATCTAGGTTTTGGAGAGCGCATTCGATTTTATCAAGGTTCTTGGTGGCAACCTCTGGAATCGCTCAAGGGTCAGTTTAGTGGCATGGTGTCTAACCCGCCTTATATCCCCACCAACATCATACCTACCCTACAACTTGAAGTCGTTAACCATGAACCACATCTCGCTTTAGACGGGGGTGCTGATGGTTTGGATTGCATCCGCCATTTGGTAGAAGTTTCCCCCACCTATTTACGACCCGGTGGGGTGTGGCTGATTGAAATGATGGCAGGACAAGCAGATACCGTGCAAGAAATGTTGCAAAATCAAGGTAGTTATTGCAATATTCAGATTCACCAAGATTTCGCTGGTATTGAGCGCTTTGCCCTAGCATATAAAAAAAGTACGTAATATAGCGCTTGGATTAGGGATTAGGGATTAGGGATTAGGGATAGTCAACAGTGAACAGTGAACAGTACCAGCATGGTACTTGATAACTGAAAACTGGTAACTGATAACTGATAACTGATAACTGTCGCCAGTCCCAAGTCCCCAGTCCCCGTTAATATAGGAAAATTTTCTTCCTTTTTCCACTGATAATTAGGTATTCTGAGTTCTGAGTTTTGAATTCTGAGTTCTCTTGATGCAAGTTTCCCTAGACGCCCTTGTGGCTGGTGTATGTGCTGGTCAATTAATAAGTTTTCCCACAGATACTGTTCCCGCACTGGCAGCTTTACCAGAACAAGCAGGCTTAATTTACGCAGCCAAGCAGCGGAGTCGCGATAAACCTTTAATATTAATGGCAGCCAGTGCGGAAGAAGTCTGGTCTTTTGTCACAGGTGATGACAATGAGCATAACATTTGGCACACAATTGCCAAGAAATATTGGCCAGGAGCGCTGACTTTGGTGTTGCCTGCTTCAGCAAGTGTACCAAAAGCGATGATTTCTATTCCTGATGGAGATTTAGACACCCAAAAGGGTCAGCCGACTGACTCCATGACAATAGGGATTCGAGTGCCTGATTGTAGGATTGCTCAGACAATTTTGACACAAACAGGTCCTCTGGCAACCACCAGTGCTAATTTATCAGGTCAGCCCCCCTTACAAACAATGTTAGAAATTTCGGCACAGTTTCCCGATGTTTTGACTCTGGCGGCGACGGAACTTAAAGACGAGATACGAGGAATTGGTGTCCCTTCCACTGTTGTTAAATGGACTGGAAAGAATTGGCAAATTTTACGGCAAGGTGCTATAAAGGTAGAGCTTTAAGCCTTGGGTTCAGTAGATAAAAGAGTATTTTCTGTATGGGGCGACTGCCTAGGGCAACTATGCTCTTTGCCGAAACAGGTCTGTTGTCTACTTGAGTTGTCTACTTGAATGGCACTATTTTTAAGGTGGATGAGGCGCTTGTCCATCTTTGCCCTACTTTGAGCAATACTTCGGTAACGCTGCACGGCATCTAACCCAACTTAACTACGTTTGTTTATACATAGTATGGACATTGGATGGGAATGAAAGTTCCCGTTTTGTCCTACATCCTTTAGCTTCAGTAGAAGCTTGTTAGGCTTACCGCTTTACTGTTAAGTTAAAACACATTTAGATTGCGTATTTTTGGTTGTGATAAGGGTGTAGGATGTAGTGAATTTATCTAAACCTATACTTTTTATCCCTTAACCAAATGTGCAAACAAGATGTGCAAGAGCTTATCAACATATAAAAGGGTGCATCTGGAGGCAGGCAAATCTAAGTTCACCAGACTAAACCTGCTTAAGTAGGCTTGGTTTGTCAGATGGATGCTCCTGAATCATCAAGAGTAGTAAGAGTCAGGAACATCGCAGTGTTCCCGCTCAGTGCTGTGTGTAAACAATTCCAAAGTTTTCTCTTCAACCTTAAAACTGGGTCAGAAATAGAAGAATTTTTATCTGTAGCTAGAAATTCAGGATTGGAGGACTCTGTTAAAAAGGAGTGAAAGGGGAACTCCGGAACTTTGTTTTGTGCCTCTATGGTTTATTAAAAACGTGATTGTTGCCAGATTATGAATTGGAGTCACTGGGTATATTTAGGAGTAGGACTAGCATTAGGGGTGAGTGTGAGTGGGTTATTTGCGCGGCGGGAGGCGTCTTCTAGCTCATCCACAGTCTCACCAGTGAATGAACAAGAGGCTACATCGGCACTCCTGCAACAGATCAAGCAAACGCAGCTAGCGTATTTTATGGCAAGGGAAATCAGCCAGTTTAAGGCAGGGTTTTTAGCGCGAACGACTCACGTATTGCGATCGCCCCTCAATGGTCTAATTGGCTTGCATCAGTTAATTTTGTCTAACTTATGTGAAAATCCAGAAGAAGAACGAGAATTTATCGCTCAAGCTCACGAGCGAGCGCTGAAGCTGCTAAAACTGATTGATGAAATTCTCAGCGTTGCCAGAATCGAACATGGTACGAACAAATTAAATATTCAGCCTTTAAAACTAGCGGAACTATTGCAGGAAGTTCACAACTTAACTTATATGTTGGCGGAAAACCGCAATTTTCCCTTACTTGTGATACCACCAGACCCAGAAATTTATATTTTTGCAGACCCTTTTTGGCTACGACAAGTCTTAGTAAATTTGGTGGAAACTTCGATTGGTCTGATGGAGGAAGGCAGTATCTGTATTTCTGCCAAAGTTTCCCACACAAGTGATTGCGTTCACATTTGGTTAGATGTGCCAACTGATGCGGCTCCCCAAAGTGAGCCGATAGATTTTATAACATCACAAGAAAATATGCCTGAGGCTGATGGGAAAAAAGACATTTTCATGCCTGGAATGAAGCTATTACTCAATCAAACTCTTTTGGAAGTGATGGCGGGAAAGTTGGAAATCGTTCCCTTTCCCACCACTGAGGGACAAGCCGACGATGTGAGGAGGCTACAAATATCTATCCCCCTAGTGATTCCTGAAGCTGAATTTCCGCTGGAAGAGAACTAAAGTTAGGTTGATTATATAGCACCATTGTGGTGGTGGAATTAGCCTGGAAACCAATCCTTTCGTAGAACCGCTGCTTGTGAGTAGTCATTAAGTAGACACGTTCAACGCGGTTCATACGGGGATGGCTCAAAACGGTTTCCACCAACTTGCTTCCCAGTCCAACACCACGAAACTCTGGATCGATGGCAACATCCCAAATAGTAGCGCGGTAGATGCCATCGGAAGTTGCTCTGGCAAAGCCAATCAGCCGTTTTCCATCCCAAACGGTAATCACAGGGTCACTGTTGGCAATGGCTATGCCCAAATCTTCGATGCTGCGACCTTTTGCCCAAAAAGCAGAAACGTTTAATAGCTGCTGGATCTGATAAAGATCGATTTCAGACTTGCGATCGCTAAATCGAATTTGAGTATGACTATCATTCATGGATTTTACCGAATTGCACGAGTATATTCGCTATCCTGAATCCGATTTTGCAAGATAGCGGTTGAATTGTATCAATGATAAACTTTAAAAAAATTAATACTTTAATTTAACTGCAAACCCATCTCCATAAAGGATGACTTGGTCCTTGCTGGCGTATCCGACAAACCTGTTGTTCTAGGCGTTGCTTTTCCTGCTGTGGTAGTCCTAGTAGCGCATTGCGGCTTTGCCAAATAAGAACAGCAAGGGTGATACCCAGACAAAAATATAGACCAAGAGTAGCCAAGGGATGATAGTATAGCCCGTATCGGACAGCTACCCAGGTAAAGTATTGTCGCCACAGTGCAATTTCGGAACGTAAATCCCACACACAAACAGGCACAACAGTGAGCCACAAAAAACCGACAAACAACCACCTGCCATATACCTGTAGCTGGTGCAGCTTTTGTACTTGTTTAGCAAAAGACCGATCGCTTTCGTCAGGATACCAGCTATTTGGTGATGGTTGTTCTGGTTGAGCCATAAGTGGATAGGAGATGGAGGGGGGAGATGAGGCAATGGGATAAAGAGCGTAAGCGCAAGCGCACGCCAAGGGCTAACGCGCAGCGTGTCGCAAAGCGACGAGCGCCAGTATTGGGGAGAAAATAAACTATTTATTATTCTTAACTCCTAACTCCTAACTCATCACTCATAACTAACTATCAACTGAAGCATCTATTGATTCGGCGCGATTGGGTAGTACCGATTCGCCTTTGCGCTCTCGCCACCAGGCAAGGAGTGTACTAGCGATAAAAATACTGGAATAAGCCCCAGCTGCAAAGCCAATAATCAATGCTAAAGCAAAATTTTTCAGTGTTTCTCCTCCAAATAGGAAGAGAGCAGATAATGTCAGTAATACGGTTAAGGTTGTGTTTATTGACCGTGTTAGGGTTTGGTTTACCGCATCATCTACAATTTCAGCAATGGGGTGATCAGGATTAGTTTTGAGGGTTTCGCGAATGCGGTCATAAATGACCACAGTATCGTTAACCGAAAAACCTGTAATCGTCAGCAGGGCGACGATAAACAGGCTATCTACTTCTGTACCTAGTGTCAAACCCAAAATCGAAAAAATCCCAACCGTGATTAATATATCGTGGAATAGAGCGACGATGGCAAAGACGGCATAGTCCAACTGGAAGCGAAAAGCCATGTAGACAGTGATGCCAATGAAGGAAACTATCAGAGCGAGGATACCAGACCTAAACAGATCTTGCCCAACGCTAGGACCCACCGTGTCAATTTGGTTTTTCTGAGGGTCAAAAGCGCCTATTTTCTCACTGATAGCATTTTGCAATTGGGTACGCTGTTGGGGAGTTAAAGTTTTTGTCCGAATTAATACACCGTTTTCTTTCCTTGTCTCCTTATCGGTAACAACTTGGATACTGCTATCACCCAGCCCTTGTGCTCTGGCTACTTCCCGGACGACGTTGACATCAATCGCTTTGTCGCAGTTACCTGGTTTGGTACAATCTCGTTCAAACTGCAGTCGCGTACCACCGATAAAATCCAGACCGGGACGCAGGGGAGCACCAAGTTGTTGCCAAGAAATCACCATTGAGATGATACCGGCAAGGATAATCGCGGAGGAAACAATCCACCAAAGCCCTCTTGATTTGTTGATACTGAGTCTCATCGAGCCACCTCTGCCTTATTCGTCACTGGCACGTTCGGACAGAAAAGTTCGGTTTTGCGCAGCGAAGGGAATGAAATTGCCAAAAACATAAGTGTGCGACTACAGGTGATTGCTGAAAACATACTTACGGCAACACCCAAAGCTAAGGTGAGAGCAAAGCCTTTCACCAAACCAGAACCGAGCCAGAATAGCGCTGCACAGGCAATCCATGTTGTGACGTTGCTATCTAAAATACTAGAAAATGCTCGGTAAAAACCGGATTCTACAGAACGATACAAAGATTTGCCTGCTCGTAATTCTTCCCGTGTACGCTCAAAAATCAGCACGTTAGCATCAACCGCCATACCAATACTGAGGATGAAACCAGCAATACCTGGCAGTGTGAGGGTAACGCCTAACAAAGCAAAGCTTGCCCAAGTTAGGAGGGAGTAAATCACAAGAGCTATATCAGCAATCAATCCCGGCAATCGATAGTACACCACCATAAATATTAATACTAAAGTCAGACCACCGATGCCAGCATAAATGCTGCTTTGTATACTATCTTTACCTAATGTCGCCCCAACAGTCCGGATTTCTCCAATTTCTACTGGTACGGGTAACGCGCCACCACGTAGTTGCACGCCTAAGTCGTTGGCTTGTTGTGCAGTAAATCGACCTGTAATCACAGCAGAACCACCAGTAATACCCGTGCTAGCTAATTCTGGTCCTACGGTGGGAGCACTAATGAGTTCGTTGTCCAGAAAAATACCTATACTACGTCCAGTACCGGCGAGTTGTTTCGTCAGTTCAGCAAACACCTCACCGCCCTTTTCATTAAAGCGAATAGCAACATGCCAGTCACTTCCTTGCGTTGGTTCGCCGTAAGCATCCTTGAGGTATTTACCTGTGAGTGGTGGGTTTGTGCTTTCAAATAATTCCGCAATTGCTTTAGTATTATTTTGCAGTTCTTGTTGATTTTTCTCTATAGCAGCTTTATCGTTGCTCTTCCTCAATTGTTCCTGCTTTGCCTTGAGTTCTGCTCTGGATGCTTGAAGAGCAAACACTTGAGTTTCTGTATTTGGCTTTTGCTTGCGAAACTCTAATTCTGCCGTACCTCCCAGGACTCGTTCTGCTTGCTCTGGATCATTAACTCCGGGCAGTTGTACTAAAATTTTGTCAGTACCTACTGTTTGGATCACTGGTTCAGAAACGCCCAAACCATTGATCCGACCTTCAACGACGCTTTTGACAGCATCCAATTCTCGTTCGGTAATTTGCTGAATTTCTGGTGTGGTTTTCACTTGAATGGTAAGCTGTGAACCTCCCCGCAAGTCTAACCCTAGAGGTATAGGAATTGTGGCAATCACCGTAATGGCGGCGATTACCAAGATTAAAATCAAAGCTAATAGCGATCGCTGTCTTTGCATACCCTTACTCGCTGCGACAAAGGCTATGATAGCGCTCTTTGGAAGACTTTTGAGTGATGAGTTGTTAGTTGTAGAGACGCGCCATGGCGCGTCTGTACATTTGTTAGTTGCTAGTTATTCTTTACGACTAACTACTAACGACTACCCACTATCGACTTTGCAGTCCTAGACGCGCAAACCTACCATTTTTTCCACAGCTTCAACAATTTGCTCTGGTTGAACAATGGTCAATCTCTCCATATTACCGTTGTAGGGCGTGGGAATATCTTGGGAAGAAAGCCGCAGTACAGGTGCATCCAATTCATCAAACAAGCGTTCATTGATAGAGGCAATTAATTCTGCTCCAATGCCTCCTGTTCTCATGCCCTCTTCCACGATAATCACTTGATGTGTTTTTCTTACGGATGCACCAATTGTATCAAAATCTAGTGGCTTAAGTGATATCAGGTCAATGACTTCTGGGTCATAACCTTGCTTTTCCAATGTTTTTACCGCTTGCATCACATGATGCCTCATCCGGGAGTATGTCAATATTGTGACATCTTTTCCACGTCGCACAACTTCTGCTTTATCCAAAGGCAGTAGGTATTCTTCTTCTGGTAGGTCTTCTTTCAAGTTGTAAAGCAGAACGTGTTCAAAGAACAACACCGGGTTATCATTGCGGATAGCTGATTTCAGCAATCCTTTGGCGTTGTAAGGAGTAGAGCAGGCGACAATTTTCAATCCTGGTACAGCTTGGAAGTATGCTTCTAGGCGCTGGGAGTGTTCTGCGCCCAGCTGTCTTCCTACACCTCCAGGACCGCGAATGACCATTGGAATTTTAAAGTTACCGCCGGAAGTATAGCGCAGCATACCCGCGTTGTTAGCTATTTGGTTAAAGGCAAGAAGCAAGAAGCCCATGTTCATGCCTTCAACGATTGGTCGCAACCCGGTCATTGCTGCCCCAACAGCTAAACCTGTAAAGCTGTTTTCCGCAATAGGAGTGTCTAGAAGTCGGAGTTCGCCATATTTTTTGTATAAGTCTTTAGTCACTTTGTAGGAACCGCCGTAGTGCCCTACGTCTTCACCAAGAACGAATACAGTTGCGTCACGCGCCATTTCTTCATCAATGGCTTCCCGCAAAGCGTTGAAGAACAGTGTTTCTGCCATTTGACCAATATTATCGATTATTGTTCTTGAATCTTAACGCGCATCTGCTCTCCAAGACGGTGAGCAATTGCACGAGTTGCATCTATAGTCATAAACCGTAAAAAGTGCAGAGGACAACAGAGGCACCCTGATCACAGGTTCTGGTAGTTTTTCGCCTTTTCCTACTGGCACTTTACCTAGTATATGAAGCAGTGACAGATATCACGTCCTTTGTATAAAGCAGACCTTATTGTGGAAACGCAACGCGTGTATCGACTTTCTCCAGGACAAATTGTTTTCAATCCGGAATGTTCTAAGTGATAAGCTAGAACACGTTTGAATGACATAATTTTGTTCGGGAAAATTTTCATAAAAATTCCTAAAATTAGCGTTTGTTGATTGCGGTGTTTAAACTTTAATTAAGGAATATTCTTCTGCAAATAGATATCTTATAGAATACCAGAAAATTTCAGTGTCACACAGCTAACATTTCAAAAATGATTGGAGTATATCAATGAATCTACCTGTTATTTTCGATATTGCTATTGGCTTAGTTTTTATTTACTTAACTTTGAGCTTGATAGCTTCTGAAATTCAGGAGTTAATTTCTACCGTTCTACAATGGAGAGCTAAACATTTAAAACAATCAATTGAATTGCTCATGGCAGGTGGTAGCCAAACTGGGTCAGAAGAAACTGGGTCAGAAGAAATCGAAAAGGCAGTGAAGTTGGTAAAGGAACTTTATGGAGACCCCATAATTAATACCTTAAATCAACAAGCAAAGGATGGAATAGAAAAGGGATTCCGAGACGTTACTAAAACCATTCACTCAAAAGTATCAAAAGAAAAACAAAGTGCTCCTTCCTATATTCCTTCCGAAACATTTGCAATCACTTTATTAGAAACTTTAAAAATTCCCCAGTTAATTGAGTATGTGAAAAATCCTAGTACTCAAAATAACTTGCACATGATACTATCCACTTATAAAGAATTGAAAACAGGTATTAATGACAAAAATAGTGAAAGCTACCAAAGAATCCAAGCAATATATGGAGATATTGAGCAAAACCAAAAATTTAAAAATCTTGTTAATAGTTTACCTGAACACGTACCTGATAAGTTAATTAATAGTCTTACTGTGATTGCTGACAGGACTAGGATAAAAATTGATGACCTCAAAGAACAAGCGAATCAGTTTAAAAAAGAGGTTGAAACGTGGTTTGACCGCTCAATGGATCGGTCAAGTGGTGTTTATAAGCGCAATGCTAAAGGAGTTGCTATCTTAATTGGGATAGCAATTGCTATATTAACCAATACTGATACATTTTTCCTCCTCAACAGACTATCACGGGATTCGGCTATTCGCTCTGTAATTACTCAAAGAGCAATTCAGCAAGCCGAATCTTATCCTAATGATATAAATGTCATTAGGCAAGCTCAGCAGGATTTAAGCGATGCTTCTGTACCCATTGGATGGCAAAACATCAATCAACAGCTTGATCTTGAGCCATTGAATACTAGTCAAGGCAATACTGCTAACGCTATCTTGCGCAAAATATGGAAGGTTATAGCTATGTTATGCGGTTGGGTTGTAAGTGGTTTAGCTATTGCAATGGGCGCGCCTTTTTGGTTTGATGTCCTTAATAAAGTTATTAATGTGCGTAATGCTGGTCCAAAACCTGAGTCGTATACTAAGGATCAGCCGCCTTCAAATTAGCGTTTCACAGCGGAGTTTCCCCTCTTCCTCCACTATTTGAAAGGAGATTACTAACACAGAGTAGGTATGGGGATGCGGTCGAGTCATTCTTTGCTTATCAAGCTACACTCCCAATTTTTGGCTCAAGTTATTCAACTCACTCGTCCTTTGGAAGTGAAAAACTAGGGTATAGCAACACGCTATGAATTGAAGTTAGTACTGTATTTCATAAATTCGTATCGCACTCTTGGGCTTGTAGTTGTTGCGCTAAGCGCGTAGACAAATAAGCGGCGCACCCGTTGGGTAGACAGCGCAACTACGAACTATCACGCTACGAACTTATGCAATCTTGTACTTAGTATCCAGCCTCTCTCAAATGCAAACTTGGCGAATCGCTGACTTGAGTCACCTGATTCATTTGAGGAGGTTGATTGACCTGATTTTCCGGAAATCTTCTAGGTCTTCCTGGTTTACGCTTATGTCGTTGATTTATTGATTTTTCGCTTGCAGCAGCCAGTTCTTCTGGTGTACATTTAAACAGCCGCAATGCATCTAAATATTTTTTAGGTGTCATGGTAGGCTCTGTACGCCCTGCTTCCCAGTTGCGAACACTAGTTTCACTAATTGCAAGCCTGAAGGCAACCTCTGCACGGCTAAGTCCCGCACGCTCTCTCAGGACTTGCATATCCATACCCAATGCTCCCTTTCTAAAACTATAGTACTTATTTATTAAATCAATTGACGTAAAAAAGCCAACTGAGGATTATTTCTTAACTATATTATTTTATAATCTATTGCTTACGTATCTGGCAAACGGGCGATAGCCCTCACCCCCCATAGTTAGTGTTTTTCAAGCGTTTGGGAAGCTGCCTCTGTTTTATAGTGTATTTTTATCTGTCACCCAAAAAGTCTCGCCGATCAAATTTATCTCTTGAGTAGAGGATAATCTCACACCCAGACACAAAGACACCTAGATTGGCTCTGCGCCTTTGCACCTTGGAGTGAGATTATCAAGAAAGTTACCAAAATTTAATTATTTGGCACTTGAGGCAATCAGCGTCTAGCGCAACCACCGCGCCGCATCTTTGGCATGGTAGGTTAAAATCAAGTCTGCGCCGGCGCGTTTAAAGCCGATGAGAGTTTCCATCACCACACGCTGTTCATCAATCCAGCCGTTCAAAGCTGCGGCTTTAACCATAGAATACTCACCAGAAACGTTATAAGCAGCAACAGGCAAGTTGCTCGCTTCCTTCACGCGCCAGATAATATCCATGTATGCCAAAGCTGGCTTCACCATCAGCATATCAGCACCTTCGGTGATATCCAGTGCAATTTCTTTGAGGGCTTCCTTGGCGTTACCAGGGTCCATTTGGTATGTTCGGCGATCGCCAAATTGTGGGGCTGAGTCTGCTGCATCCCGGAATGGACCGTAATAAGCCGAAGCATATTTCGCAGCATAAGACAAAATCGGGGTATCTTGGAATCCAGCTTCATCCAAAGCGCCGCGAATAGCTTGTACAAATCCATCCATCATTCCGGAAGGCGCGATGATATCTGCCCCGGCTTTTGCCTGGGAAACCGCTGTTTTCCCAAGTAATTCCAGCGTTGGGTCATTCAAAACCCGTCCGGTTAAGTCACCCACTTCCAAATAACCGCAGTGTCCGTGACTGGTGTACTCGCACAAACAAGTATCAGCAATCACAATCAAATCAGGTACTGCTTGTTTAACAGCGGTCGCCGCTTTTTGGACAATACCGCAATCATGCCATGCGCCAGTGGCATCCACATCTTTATCTGCAGGAATGCCAAATAAAATAATGGCAGGAATTCCCAGGTCGTACACCTCTTTTGCTTCTTCCACTATTTTGTCTATTGAAAGTTGGAAGACACCAGGCATAGATCTGACTTCATTCGCAATCCCCTCACCTGGTACGGCAAACAGAGGGTAAATTAAATCATTTGTGGTTAAAACAGTTTCGCGTACCATCCGGCGTAGTTGTGGATGGGTACGCAAACGGCGGGGGCGATGAGTCGGAAACATAGGGCTTTTTAAAATTAACAACTAACTTGTGGGGTAATGCTGCACCAAAGGAGCGGCTTACCCCATGAAGTATAGTACGACGTGCTTAAGCTAGTTTTCAGACTATTATGAAACATTAAGAAGTACAGGTTGTTTCGCTGCCTTTACAGGTTGTTTCGCTGCCTTTTCAATGCTCTCAACAATTGTCTGCGCCACCTTCGTACTTGTAAAATAGCTGCCGTGGGCATTACCGCCATTGAGCAACAAAGCTAAAGGTGTCTGGCTAAAAAGTAGGTTCAGATAGTCGAAACCGTTTAATTCGGTGACGACATCTTCCACGTTTACAGATTGACTCAATCCATCGACTAAGCTGTATATTAGGGGGTTGAGGGGCCAAGCCACAGGATCTCCGGGGTGAATGTAGTTCCGCCAAAGTAGTTTGTTTCCATTCAGCTTCTTGCCAAGGTTCTTCAGGAGCGCTTCCAAATTGGGAGTGATGTCATGGGTAGCGCGTTGACGTGCCTGAGATTGTGTCAATTCTGCCGCACCAGCAGCTTGTTTCTCGCCTTTCACTACATCTAGCAGGCTGAACAGAGCAATAGGCGAGCCCATTGTGTGAATACTGGAAACACGAATACCTTCCTGCGCGTTGGGTTCTACGCCATAAAAGTGCCTGCGAATCTCCTGAACATATTTAGAACCTTCGATATTTTCGTCATTCCAACGTTCAGCAAATAGAACGTCGAACAGGATAACTGTTCCCCAGCTATGAGTCACTAGATGCAAACGGTCTTGTGAACCAGCGTTCTTTAATCCCTTTAGCATGTCCTGATTGAGCTTTTCGACAACCTTGGAACCAACAGTGCGGCTGATGTATGAAGCAGCATCACCAGCAAACTGGAGTAGTGTGGTTTGGCGGAATTGTTTGAACCAAAGCTGTTGCCAACAACCGTCTTCAGACTGGAGCTTGCAGAGGAGTTTATCTTCTCCTTCCTTGTTCACGTTGCCCCAGTAAAGAGGTATTTTTTGGAGTTCGTAGCCTGTGTCAATATATTTTGTAATTAGCTCGAACAGTTCGTCGGCGTAGTCCGGCTTTTCTCGTTGGGAGCGAGTATTGACACCATGAATAAATAGGACGTAATCAGTAGCCATAAGCAAACCTTTTAAATTCACATGAGTTTCATAAAGTTACAAAATCGCAAGGCACAGAGAGCCACGTGACGGCTACAATTAAAACCTTGCATCTGTATTTTTTATATAGCTGTCAGTCAAATCAACTTATGCACTTCTTGGATAAGGCATAAATGAAGATCTGTGTTGATCTGATGACTTGACCCTAGTGCTAATATTCTCCGAAAAACTTTACAAAACTTTTTGAGCAAACTTTGATGGACAAAAAACAAAGCGTCATATACTTAGAACAAAAACGCTCTGTAGTCAGACAGACTACAAAAACCGCTTAACTGTGACGCCACTTGCGAGACTCAGGGGAAACCCAACGCAAGTGGCTCCTCTGCCCTACTGCTGCTGATCGCTGTGGGGCAATTTTATATTTTACAGCTATATTGCCGAGCAAAAATATTAAAAGTTCCCTCAAATTTTACATCTGGACATCATTAAAAATTAATGGTGATGTGCGCGCAATGAGTCCAGAATCAATAGTTCATCAACCGATAGTTTTTTGATGAATGACTAAAGGCTAATGAAGCGTGACTTATGACTAAAAAACCCGGAAAATGAAGGGATAGCGGAAGGGTTTATCTGGATCGGTAACAACAGAGAAAATTGCCCAAATTGTCAGTCCCCAGTGGACTAGAAACCATAAACCTGCTAGTGGTAACAGCAAACCTAAGGTTATCCAAGTTAATCCTGTTACAATCGCTCCATAAAGCCATACATTAAAGTGGAAGTTGATTGACTCTTTAGCATTTTCCTTAACAACTGGGTCTTCAGACAGAAATAGTACGGCTATGGGTAGACCTACAGACACTAAGGTAGCACTCAAGAAAATTGCACCATGACTCAGTGCTGATAGAATCTTCCGTTTGTCTGAATCGTACATTCTTTTTTTTCTCCCTTAGTTTAGCGTGGTAATTATACAACGACCCTATCACGAGCATTGTTATCTTAAGATTAAAAGACTCGCTAAAGTTGGAAAAAGTTAAGTTAAGTTAAGTTACAAGCAAGCAAATCACAGTATGTCTACTGAAATACAGTCGGAATTGCATCAAGCAGTTGATCATCGTCGCAACTTTGCGATTATTTCTCACCCAGATGCTGGGAAAACAACACTGACAGAAAAGCTTCTGCTGTACGGAGGAGCAATTCATGAAGCTGGCGCAGTGAAGGCAAGACGGGCGCAGCGTAAAGCCACCTCTGACTGGATGGCAATGGAACAACAACGAGGTATTTCGATTACCTCTACAGTGTTGCAGTTTGAATATCAGCACTGTCAGATAAATTTGTTAGATACGCCTGGACACCAGGATTTTAGCGAAGATACCTATCGTACCTTGGCAGCAGCAGACAATGCCGTGATGCTCATTGACGCGGCAAAAGGTTTGGAACCGCAGACGCGGAAGTTGTTTGAAGTGTGTAAGATGCGCGGTATACCCATCTTCACATTTGTGAACAAACTTGACCGTCCTGGAAGGGAACCTTTGGAACTGTTGGACGAGATTGAGCAAGAATTGGGCTTGCAAACTTATGCTGTGAATTGGCCGATTGGTATGGGCGATCGCTTCAAAGGGATTTATGACCGCCAAGAACAACAAATTCACCTGTTTGAAAGAAGCGCCCACGGTAGCCGCGAAGCTGTGGATACAGTGGTTGATTTAGGCGATGCGAGAATAGAAGAACTTTTAGAACAAGACCTCTACTACCAACTGAAAAACGATATAGAACTCCTAGAAGGGGTGGGACCAGAATTAGATTTGGAATTAGTCCATCAAGGCAAAATGACACCCGTTTTCTTTGGTAGTGCGATGACCAACTTCGGGGTAGAGTTATTCCTCAAATACTTCCTTAACTACGCCCTCAGACCTGGTCCCCACAATAGCACTGTTGGTGAAATTCCCCCCACAAACCCGGACTTTTCTGGATTTGTCTTCAAACTCCAAGCAAACATGGACCCGAAGCACCGCGATCGCGTCGCTTTTGTGCGCGTCTGTACGGGTAGATTTGAAAAAGATATGACAGTGAATCACGCCCGCACAGGCAAAACTATCCGCCTATCCCGCCCACAAAAATTATTTGCTCAAGAACGCGAATCAATAGATGTTGCTTATGCGGGTGATGTCATCGGTTTGAACAATCCTGGTGTTTTTGCCATAGGGGATACTATTTATACTGGTCAAAAGCTGGAATATGAGGGAATTCCTTATTTTTCACCTGAGTTGTTTGCAGTTCTGCGGAACCCCAACCCTTCTAAATTCAAGCAATTCCAAAAAGGCGTTTCGGAGTTGCGAGAAGAAGGAGCCGTGCAAATTATGTACTCAGTGGATGAAGCGAAACGCGATCCAATTTTGGCAGCCGTTGGTCAGTTGCAATTTGAAGTGGTACAGTTCCGACTGCAAAACGAGTATGGAGTCGAAACTCTGCTCGAATTGTTGCCTTACTCTGTCGCCCGTTGGGTTGACGGCGGATGGGAAGTGTTGAACAAAATAGGACGCTTATTCAATAGCACAACAGTGAAAGACAGCATGGGGCGTCCAGTGTTACTATTCCGCAATGAATGGAATTGCCATCAATTGCAGGAAGACCATCCAGAATTGAAATTGAGCGCTATTGCTCCAGTCGTTTCCGGACAACAACCAGTAAATGATTCAAATAGTTAGTTGTTAGTGGTTAGTAGTTCCTACCAACTAATGTACAGACGCGCCATAGCGCGTTTGTACAACTACTCACTATTTAAGAGCGAAGTGCTTGAAAAAGCTCATAGATGGGTATTGTGAAGTACCCAGCACCAAATCGGAGTACCGATTATAGTGGGGGCTAAGCGCTAAGGCGCACGCTCCGCGTTAGCGTTAGCTCCTCCGCAGGAGGCACGCGTCTCATTCGCCGCCGCCTCCTTGTGTTGCCACAACTCGGTCTTACACCGCGTCTCTGGTATTTCTACTTTTATCCTTGCTTTGAAGGAACCCGCGCAGCCGCCCGCCTCCCGCAGGCAGTTATTCATTTTTGTTCCGAGGCTCATCATTATATCTTGTTGGATCAGCGGACTCGCCCATTCCCTAGTTCTGCTAGTTACCTGCGTAAGCGTACTCTTGCACCTTGCGTTTTGTTGTCAGCCAGCTAGGCAGGTCTTCGACCAATACTATTATACAACACTTAGTCGTAATATTCCCGATCTTATTGACAATTCCTCAACCACCCCACTCTCCCATCAACAAGAGCGGTTGATATTGGTCGGAGGTGTTTTCGTCATTGTCCGCCGCCTCTCCCGCCACTAAACGGAGTACCGTTATAGTGGGGGACTTACGGCGAATGAGTTAAAAAAGACCGGAGTGAGAAAATTTTTATGCCTTCACATCCTCAACCATCTTTGGAGGCAGGATTATCCGCAATTAAGCAGGGTGATTTCCAAAGCGCGATCGCGACTCTAGAAGCAGTAGCTGCAACTGGCAACAGCAACACTGTTTTGCAAGCGCAGATAGGGTTAGTCGTAGTTTATGCAAAGAGCGGTAATATCCCAAAGGCGATCGCCTTATGCGAAACTCTCACTCAGAGTCAAAATCCCCAAGTACAACAGTGGGCAAATCGCACTTTAGAGCAATTGACACTACCCGATCAAGGTAGTCAAACATCAACAACTGATGCCACAGGATTTGTCCCGATTGAGCAGCAGGAAACAACGGGAGCTGGGGAGCTGGGGAGCTGGGGAGTTGGGGAAGCTTCGCTGACACCCAGACACCAGGAAACCGAACCACAGGGAAATTTTCTCTCCTCATCTCCCTCATCTCCCTATCTCCCCATACCCCCTCCTCCAGCCAGTCGCGAAAAAGCTAAACCACCGACAATTCATTGGCGACAAGCAAGAAGAGCACAGTCTTGGCAAAGACTGCAAAAGCTGAACTTAATACCCTTTCGGCTGCTGATGGTAGGAACATTCATCGCTTTATTTTGGCTGATGCGGGAATTGCTCGTGTTGCTGATGCGATTTATCAACGATATCCTTAGTAAACTACCATATTTGCAGCCAATACAGCTATATTCCGCTAATCCTACTTTATTCTTGCTATTGCTACTGCTCATATTGATAGGCTTTTCTCCCTGGTTACTAGACCGAATACTTATAATTTTTTACAGTCATAGAAAATTAGAGAGAGACACCTTAAATAGATACAGTAAAGAAGCTGTTCGGGTGCTGCAAGGCTGTTGTCAGCAGAGAGGCTGGCAGTTACCAAAACTTGGTGTTTTACCTTTGGCAGCACCCTTAGCGCTAACTTATGGTAATTTACCCCGCACAGCCCGAATTGTAGTGAGTCAGGGGCTGTTAGAGCAACTGGCAGATGATGAGATAGCCACAATTTATGCGAGCCAGTTAGGGCATATTGTCCATTGGGATTTTGTCGTGATGTCTTTGGTGCTACTCGTAACAATCCCAATATATAAAGGTTACCAGTATTTTTCTCAATGGGGAGACAGAACAACAGCGCGAATTTGGCGTCCTATTGTGGCTATTATGGCAAGCTTCACTTACGGAGTCTGGTGTTTGCTGACTGGAACGAGCATATGGTTGTCACAGTTACGGCTTTACTATAGCGATCGCTTTGCTGTTGACATCACTGGTAATCCTAATGGTCTTGTCCGTGCCTTACTCAAAATTGCGATTGGTATTGCTGATGATATCCAAAAACAAGAACACACCAGTTGGCAGTTAGAAAGCTTAAATATACTAGCACCTGTGAGCTACCAGCAAAGTATTTGTTTGGGTAGTATTGCTCCCCACACGACCTTTGAATCGTTTTTAATGTGGGACTATCTTAATCCCTACCGTTGGTGGTTTGTAATTAATAATACTCATCCTTTGCTCGGCGATCGCCTGCAACGTTTGGTATCAATAGCCCGCCGTTGGCATTTAGAAACAGAATTGAATTTAGAAAGCCAACAGCCTTTAAGGGTGAAGCCTCAATCTTTTTTCTTTCAAATCGCTCCCTTTTTAGGAATTCCCATAGGTGTTGTGTTTGCCGTTGTGATTTGGCTCGTTTGGCAAACGGCATACGCACTTAAGTTTTTGAACTTAAAGTGGATATACGATGATTGGTCTTTTGTGACAGGTTGCGTACTGATTGGATTTAGTATCGGTACATTATTCCGGATCAATTCTTTTTTTCCTGATATTAAATTTAGCACTGCCCAAACCGATGACCGATTGCCTAACCTGTTATCCAACCCAGCGATTCTGCCATCTGACAGCATTTGCGTCCATTTCGTCGGTAAGCTGTTAGGTCGCCGAGGTGCAAGTAACTGCTTGGGACAAGATTTAATCCTGCAATCCAACACAGCTTTGGTGAAATTACACCACATTTGGTGGATAGGGCAACAGGTCAATCCTCAGGACTTGATTGGTCGGCAGATTATAGTCACAGGTTGGTTACGGCGAGGAGCAACGCCTTGGATTGACATCCAAACCTTGCAAACTCAAAGCGGTACAACTATCTACAGTCCTCATCCCATTTGGTCTACAGTTTTGGCTGTTGCGGCAGAAGCTTGGGGAGCATACATCCTTTTAAGAGGTTAGTCAGCGGTATGTAAAGAAAAGTTGCATAAATCGAAATAAAATGTTACATTTATTCATATTAACAGTTGCAACCGATATAACAAGAAGACCATTAGTTAATTATCTGTGCGGCTGCTTGCGCCAATATATTCCCTTTTTCTTCCCAACACAGCAGTTATCAGCCAGCCACAGGCTGGTTTTTGTTTCCCAAGTCGCGACAGAGCAGCCCCCACTATAATCTTTGATTTGGTGGTGGGACGCCAGAGCCCTAGGTCGGGAGACCCTCCTGCAGTACTGGCTCATGAATCGGCACTCCGGGATTAGAGACTGTTGAAGGGGAAAAATCGTCAAAATTTGCGAGAGCTTTGTTGCCTCGGACATAATTTTTCGTAAATCCTAAGGGAGGCTTGTGCGAACAAAGCAGCATGTCCCAAGGACTTATGGAAACAAGGGCCCCTAATCCCTAATCCCCATTGCCCCTAATCCCCAGAAGGGACCCCGAGTTCCCCAGTCCCCAGTCCCCAGTGCCCTTCAGCAAAAACCAAACTTTAAGAAAAAGTGTACTTTATGCTACTATGCGATTATGAGATCGCTGGAAATGTCTAATATGAACTAGCTAGGTGTAAAATAGCGTGATAATGTAAGGGATAATGTTTGATTCTTCGGAACAAAAGTTTAGAAAAAGTTTCCAGTGGCAAGCAGTAGGCTGTAAAATTTAAAATTCTTAAAATAAAGGTGTTATTAGCGTTTTGCGCTTTTGTATTATGCAAGCTTTATCCTGGTAAAAAACTGTATTGTATTGGTTAACAGTTTGGAGAAAAAAATTGGTTTGTGGCAGCATTGGTCAATAGTATGTTGTCGATTGCCAGAGCCAAGGTACTGTTTTTTGCCTGGTCGTTTTCACTCAACTCGTGGAGGTGTAGTCATGTCCGTTCGCCTATACATAGGCAATTTGCCTAAAGAAGAAATAGATCGTCAAGAACTGCAAGCAGTTTTTGCAGAAGAAGGCGATGCAGTTACCACAAAACTGATTAAAGACCGAAAAACAGGCAAATGCCGTGGATTCGGTTTTTTGACAGTAAACAATGACGAACAAGCAGACCAAATTATTGAAAAATACAATGGTCAAGTGTTCAAAGACTCTCCTATAAAACTCGAGAAAGCATTACCTCGTACAAAAGGAGAGGAAAACAACGAGGAGCTACCTAGTAAACCTACTCCTAATCCTGTAAGTAGCACCCCTACTCCTACTCCAATAAGAGAAAGCAATCGTAGGGAAAAAAGCTCCAACAACAACAAGAAGTCTCGTCGTGGTGGCGGTGCTAGGGAAAACACACCAGTAGCATCTGGTACGGATGACGCTATTCGTCCAGATCCCCGGTGGGCTAATGAGTTGGAAAAACTCAAGCAAATGCTTGCGGCACAAACCACAAGCTAATGCGCAAGCAAGAAAGATTAAAAATTAAAAATCAAGTTTTTTTGATTTTTAATTTTTAATTGTTATCCCAGAAATGGCGAAGGCTATCTAGTTAAAGGGAAGTTGTAACCATTGTTGTAAGTGCGATCGCAACTGTTGGGTGAAAAGCGATCGCTGGCTATATTTTTCT
The DNA here is from genome assembly GCF_963872035.1 of Scytonema sp. HK-05. NCBI lineage: Bacteria > Bacillati > Cyanobacteriota > Cyanophyceae > Nostocales > Scytonemataceae > Scytonema > Scytonema sp. HK-05. The sequence continues at coordinate 34,222 of NZ_CAWMYC010000120.1, read as the reverse complement.
GAGCGAATAGGCTTGCGTTCTTGATCTAGTGTCCAACCATAATCGCTACTCAGGCGCAGCCTGTCTTGCCAGTCTGAAATAGAAACGATCAGCCCAGATGCAGGGCTGTTGTCCACACCTTGTACACGGAAGACATAGCTAAATGTATTCTGTTTGCCAGGAGCGACGGTAGAAGGTTGACCGCATTCTACCAAAAGTCGCGATCGCACTTGTTCGACAAGACCGGGTTTTTCCAAATCTTCGAGAGTCCGAACCCCTAAAGTTAGGGCAAAGTAAAAATCTTCAACCGGAATAAATTCTAATTGCATAGGATATCTGTCAGAGGTTGCCACAGACGAGTACCTTAAGTCATTGTGTCAAAGCGCTCGTCGTTGTCAATTAACTTATCATCAGCCGAGATATTTCTTTTTAGAAATAAGATGACTGATTGAGAATGTAATCAAAATGGTGAAACACAGCAGGGACACGCAGCCCATCACAAGCTTCGTACAGCACTCTCCTCTCTTGAATGTTGTCAGTCATGGCAAGTGCAGCAGCTGTGTCTAGTAGCGTGATGTCGTCACTCGCTTCGCTCAAATTCACGCATTCACGCATTCACGCATTCAAAATTAATTAGTGGGAGCAAGGAAGCGCCACTCAGAAAGTTGACCACCAATATCATTGATTATGGTGGGGGCTTGTACCCAGAATTAATCAATTCAAAAAAAGATTCTTAATTTTTGAACTTTGAACGAGCGAACTTTGAATTCAAAAAAGGTCATCTGTAAGATCTGCATCCTGCGTCATCGTTAGTCCCCAGCCGTCGCCAGAAACGCTTTCAAAGCCATTAAGGGCAGCAAAATCACGAGCTAAGTTAACTATTGCAGCCCACACGCCACATATATAAGGGTTTGGAACCCGGAGTAAGGTACACCAAAGAAATAATGAACCACAGATGGACACAGATGGACACAGATAAATAATTACTTCATTCAATTGAGTTGCGCTATATCTGCTGCCCAACCAAACACGTTACCCTTGCTGGCATCTTCCCGGCAGATCTGCCACGCACGTGCCCCTGTGATAAACTTCTGCGGTGACACCTGTATGGATCTGTGAAGTACCCACCACCAAAACGGAGTACCGTTTATGGTGGGGGCTTCCAGTTTCATTGGTCAGTGCCACGTTAGGTATACCCGAAGGTATTCGTCACTCAAGACGATGATGGTCTTACCTGTCCTCCGGAGGTTTGGGACTCGCCCCTTACTCCCGTACACCCGTGTGTACCCTGGCAGCCGCCCGCCTCCCGCAGGCAGTGAATTTCTTTTCCGTACATCCTTGTGTGGCTTATCTTTTACCGGAGAGCGTAATCATACGAACCAGTGACCAGGATCTTTCCCCTTTTCTCTCGCTAGTTACTTTCGCAAGCATCCTTTCTGCTACTTCGTGTTGTGGTCAGCCGAGTGGTGAGGGAGCCAACCAATAATAGTATACCAGTCAAAATAGACGGATTCCGGACAAAATTTAGAAATACTTGGTGATTCTTCGGACATCCCGCTCCCGCGCTCACTTACAGTCAACATAGGTCGGGGATGCCCTCATCATCACCCGCCTTATATCCCACCACGCTCACGGAGTACCGTTACAGTGGGGGCTTTAGGGCGAATTTTGGTAAATCCGCCTGAGTTTTTAGAGTATCACCGAAAACCTCTCTCCTACAAAGTGGTGAACCGATTGTGAGATCTGTAGCAATCGTAAATCATTCTTGAACAACAAGATTCCCGACTTCTCACAGAAGTCGGGAATCTCAGCCAATCTATTTATGCGCCAAGCGCAGGCTGCGCCAACACAAATCTGCGGAGGATTGCTATATAGAAGGTTATAGCTGGTGTGTCCATCTTCTTCTGGTAGGAATAGTTTCATATCTAGGCGTTCAGTGAGTGCAACCTGAAAATTGTCTTAATATGTCATCAAATATACTTTAAATACAGAAAATTTAGTATTAATTATTACTTCTAATCACTCAAAAAACTAGATTCTTGTTCAAAGCTGTAGTATAAGTTTCGACTTTTAATTTCAACTCACTATTTTTGAGTAATCCTCGTTTCATACAGGTCTACTTCCAGAAGTTTTACTGAGAAATTATGGTAGTAAGCAAGAAACTATAAATTTTGAGGATAGAAGGCAGATTATAAACATTGTCTTTAAGTCTTTGAACATACTTAATTTATTTACTATCTTTTTACAACAATCTACACTGAAGACATGAATATAGATAAAAATCTATAGGTGTAATTAGAATTACAAAGTTTAGGCTTACTTATGAATGATATTAGCTAAAAATATATCACACTAAGTATAAAGAATTTAAATATAAATACGTACATAAAAACCTTACTTCTGGCAGCAGATGTATAAAAATATGTGGCATATTAAATTAAAATAAAGATTAATTAAACTTTCTGCATACATAGAGATATACGGCTAATCAGCAACTGACTCTGCCTGAAACCTCTTGAAGCGAAAACACCAACAAACTATGAACTCTAGAACTGAACAACGTATCGCCTTGATTTCAGTACACGGCGATCCGGCGGTTGAAATCGGGAAAGAAGAAGCTGGAGGACAAAATGTATACGTGCGCCAAGTTGGAGAAGCACTAGCTAAACTTGGGTGGCAAGTAGAAATGTTTACCCGCAAAGTGAGTGCGGAACAGGAAACAATAGTTCAACATAGCCCAAACTGTCGAACCATCCGGTTAGAAGCTGGTGCCGTTGAATTTGTGCCACGAGACAATTTGTTTGGATACTTGCCAGAATTTATAGATAATTTCCTCAAATTCCAGCAAGAAAATGGCTTTGTATATCCTTTGGTTCATACAAATTACTGGCTTTCTAGCTGGGTAGGAATGCAGTTGAAGGAAATCCAAGCAAGCAAGCAGGTTCACACGTACCACTCCCTAGGAGCAGTTAAGTACAACACGATTAATACGATTCCTCTGATTGCTACTACCCGGCTAGCTGTGGAAAAACAGGTGTTGGAGACAGCTGAACGAATTGTGGCGACAAGCCCGCAGGAACAAGAACATATGCGATCGCTTGTTTCCACAAAAGGAAGTATCGACATTATTCCTTGTGGTACTGATATTGGGCAGTTTGGTTGCGTAGAAAGAATTGCAGCAAGAGCTAAGTTGGGAATCGACCCGGAAGCAAAACTCGTGTTGTATGTAGGACGTTTTGATCCACGCAAAGGTATAGAAACACTGGTTCGTGCTGTGGCAGAGTCGAAATTGCGATCTGAAAAACTCCAGTTAATTATTGGTGGTGGTAGCCGCCCAGGTCACAGCGACGGAATAGAACGCTCGCGCATTGAAAGTATTGTCGCGGAATTAGGCATGAGTGACTTTACGACCTTCCCTGGTCGTTTGAGTCAGGAAATCCTGCCATATTACTACGCAGCTGCTGATGTTTGTGTTGTTCCCAGTCATTACGAACCTTTTGGACTGGTAGCAATCGAAGCGATGGCAAGTTACACACCAGTCGTAGCAAGTGATGTTGGCGGACTTCAGTTTACAGTAGTCCCTGAAGAAACTGGTTTATTAGCACCACCACAAGATGTTGGTGCTTTCTCTGCTGCGATCGACCGAATTCTCGCTAATCCCCAATGGCGAGACAAGTTAGGTCAAGCTGCTAGAAACAGGGTTGAAACAAAGTTCAGTTGGGAAGGAGTTGCATCTGAGCTAGCTCAACTTTACACCCAATTGTTACAACATAAAGTTGAAGAAATACCAGAAGAAAAGCAGAAAGAAGCGATATTAGCGAGTTAACAATACCGAGTAAGAGGACATAAGTCGTGAATAGTCAACACTCTATAGGTTAAACCTAACTCTGAGTAATTATAAGTTTTGACTATATCCCGATTGTCCATTATCCATGAGCGACAAACAACTCACTCAATACCGTTAAAAATCTTAACAAAGAGGATTTCATAGAAGACTTCGTAAAGAAGTCTTTTTGTTTGTTGAGAATTTTTATTTGAGAAAAATTTATGTTTTACCAAAAAATAAAGAATGAAAGCCCCTGCATTCATGCATGGGCATGAAATACGCTCTGGGAATTCATTCCCCGTCCAAGTATTTGTGCTATAATTACGTCAATAAGTTTGACGTAAAGATGCTGGTATTTGAAGCAAAACTGGAAGGAACAGGCGAGCAATACGGGAAGCTGAATGAGGCTATTCGTACTGCTCGTTTTGTTCGTAACAGTTGCGTCAGATACTGGATGGACAATAAAGACATTGGGCGCTACGAGCTTTCTGCTTATTGTGCGGTTCTTGCTCAACAGTTCGAGTGGGCAAAGAATCTCAACTCTATGGCGAGACAAGCTAGCTCTGAAAGAGCGTGGTCTGCAATTTCTCGCTTCTACGACAACTGCAAAAAGAAGAAGCCAGGAAAAAAAGGATATCCGTGCTTTAAGAAAGAACAAACCCACGGTTCTGTTGAGTACAAGACCAGTGGCTGGAAGCTTTCTGAAGATAGGCGGTATATCACTTTCTCTGATGGATTTGAAGCGGGAACCTTTAAGATGTGGGGAACCCGCGACTTGCACTTCTACCAATTGAAGCAGATTAAACGTGTCCGCGTTGTTCGCCGTGCAGATGGTTACTACGTCCAATTTTGCCTTAACCAGGAACGTTTGGATAAGAAGGAGCCAACACTCAAGACTGTTGGTATTGATGTTGGGCTGAACCACTTCTACACTGATTCTGACGGCAGGACAGTGCACAATCCGCGTCATCTCCGTAAGTCTGAGAAGTCTTTGAAACGGTTGCAACGCCGTATGTCTAAGACTGAAAAAGGTTCCAAAAATAGGGCTAAGTTTAGAAATAAACTGGCTAGGGCGCATCTCAAGGTAAGTCGCCAGCGTAAAGACTTTGCTGTCAAGACGGCAAGGTGCGTAGTGATGTCTAACGACCTCGTGGCGTATGAGGACTTGCAGGTGCGAAACATGGTTCGCCAGCGCGTTGGGCGGGTTCCCCGACTTGAAGCGACTGGCGAACCCGTAAGGGTGAGAAATCGACACCTCGCCAAATCGATATCTGATGCAGCGTGGACTCACTTCCGCACTTGGATTGAATATTTTGGCAAAGTCTTTGGCGTGATCACAGTTGCTGTACCACCTCATCACACCTCCCAGAACTGCTCCAACTGTGGGAAAGTCGTCAAGAAAACTCTTAGCACCAGAACACATACTTGCTTGCATTGTGGACATATCCAAGATAGAGACTGGAACGCTGCACGCAACATACTAGAAAAAGCACTACGTACGGCGGGGTCACGTCGGAACTAACGCCTCTGGAGAGAATGACCAATACTTGGGAGAGGAAACTCCTCCAAGCAAGTCAACTCGCGGAAAGAGGAACTCTAAGAAGTGATTCTTGGAATCCCCCGCCTTATAGGCGTAGGGAGAATGTCAAAACTTAAAACAGATTGTCTGTGTCTGTTTTCGAGAATTTGCCCAAAAAACAAGGAAATTTTATATTTAGTCAAATTTTCTGTAAAATACAATGCTTTTTCTCGCCATTGTGCGAAGTCATGTCTTAACCTCTAAAGTATAGAAGTGATTGCTTGCTTCACCACTTAAGTAACAACCAAAGCCAACCGAAACAGGAATCAGTAGTTTGATGAATCTACACTTGTTTATTTTATACAGCAGCAATATTGGCGTTAGTCGTCAGAAGTAGAATTTGCTCGATATCTGGCTGTTGAGTTGAAAAGGTGTACCTCAATAAAGATGCAAACTGTTGTATGTGTTGGAGTAAGATTTTTGATTTATTAGGTGCAATCTATTAAATTTAGTAGCAATTTGGGTGTGCAATCAGCTTCGCTGCGCCCGAAAGCAACACAGAGATGTTAATAAATCAGCCATTCAAAGGGAAAACTATGCTTCGTGTACGCAAGTCTATCAATTACAGCAAGTCACTTATTGTTTTGGGGTTAGCTACGCTGGGTTTATTTGTAGCACCTCATTCTGCCAAAGCCTTGACACTCGTCAATCAAACAGGTTTTACTGACACAGACTTTGAAAACCTGATAAATCAGGGTCAATTTAACGAATTGTTTGTTGCCGAAGGTCGCATTGGCGATTTGGGTGGTACTGCAACTTATGAACTCAGTATAAATGAGGATGTTGAGAAAGGTGCTAATCCCGTACAACAACAGCAGTATGCTTGGGAGAATAATAAGCCGGTAGACTTCAGCCTGGAATACACAGGAAGTACCGTTAACTATACGGTTGATGGCAAACTCCTCAGCAGCAACGCTTTTAATGGTCCGGTGAATGACATTTTCATCCGTACCTTTGCCTCAAATAACAGTGCTGTATCTCTGACTAACTTGGCGTTTAACGGTGAAGGAATTGGAAATTTGAGCTCTTCTTCTCTAGGTATTGCCTCAGACGTAGATTATCTCCAAATTAGTCAAATCAGTGATCCATTCGTGATCACTGGTAAAACATCGTTGTTCTGGGCTGCAACCCCACCCAGAAATTCTCAACTGGCATACCAAATTAAGGTTGGCGGCAGTTCCTCAAGCACAAGCGTACCTGAACCAGGAACAGTTGGTGCAATCTTCTTGGCGACAGTGGCAGGTATAGGTTATGGCAGAAGAAAAAAAGTCAAAGTAGCTAGTGGTCTGTTTCATTAATTCTAATGAGTTACAAGATCCCCGACTTCGTAAAAGTTGTCGGGGATCTGACCCCTAGGACATGTCAAAATTAATGACATAAACTACTAGCTAATAGGCTTAAAAACTAGTCAAAAAAGCAGCGGTCAGCATGATATTTGAAAAAATCAGTACAGCTGACCGCTTTTTGCTTGCCCCACTTTATGCTGAATCAGAGAAAATGGAATTATACTGACAATCGATACTCAAACAACAACGGCCAATCGTCGTGCAAACATTTGACTTCACAACGCTCAGCGCTGTTTGTAGCGACATCCGCGCTCACTGGCTACCATCACGCATAGAACAAGTATATCAGCGCAATAGCTACACCATTGCCATAGCACTCCGCACTCTCAAACCACGGGGTTGGCTAGAAATTTCCTGGCATCCCCAAACAGCTCGCCTTCATATCGGCGATCCACCACCAAGAACACCAGATACTTTTACCTTTAGCCAACAACTACTGCACCAATTAGGTGGTTTGGCATTGGTGGGGCTGGAGACAATCGCTCCTTGGGAACGTGTCGTTGATTTGCAATTTGCCGGTCGTCCGGGAGAAAGCGCCCTGTATCACCTGTACATTGAAATCATGGGCAAGTACAGCAACGTTGTTCTCACCGATGCCAATAACATCATTATCACCGTTGCCCATCAAGTCAGCCAACAAAAATCCAGCGTCCGCCCCATTCTTACAGGGCAGCCTTATGAAACACCACCGAGTCTAACTGCTGCTATACCTAGTTTGAGCGAATCTCAAGAACGCTGGCAAGAACGAGTCAGCTTAGTCCCAGGAGCTATCAAGCGTCAGTTGCTCAAAACCTATCGCGGTGTCTCACCTTCACTGATACAATCGATGCTGCTGGTATCAGACATAGATCCAGAAAATTCAACAGACACCCTAAAACCCGAAGATTGGCAACGGCTGTTTCACCATTGGCAAGAATGGCTGCTCATGTTGGAAAGCCAGAAGTTTGAACCTGCTTGGACAAAAGAAGGATACACTGTACTTGGTTGGGGTGCCCTGAAGCCAGCGAACAATATCCAAGAGTTACTCAACCGTTACTACACCGACCAAAGCAATCAACAAACATTTTCTCAACTGCGGCATCAGTTGAGCCAGAAACTGAATAATATTCTGGAAAAATTACGACTGAAAGCTGCTAATTTTGAGCAACGCTTGCAGCAGTCTGAGAACGCGGATGAGTATCGACAAAAAGCTGATTTGTTGATGGCGCATCTACATGAGTGGCAAGTGGGAATGACGGAAATTATCCTGGCTGATTTTGAAACTAGCAAACCGACAAAAATCGCTTTAGAACCAGATAAAAATGCTGTACAAAATGCCCAAAGTCTTTATAAACAGCATCAAAAACTCAAACGCGCTCGCACTGCTGTAGAACCCTTATTGGCTGAAGTCAAGGCTGAAATTGAGTATTTGGAGCAAGTGGAAGCGGCGATTTCTCAGATCGAGAATTACACAACAGCAGAAGATTTACAAGCTCTAGAAGAAATCCGCGAGGAACTGATCCAGCAACGCTATTTAGAAGACTCAGGGTACCGCCGTCGCAGTTCAACGGAAGCCGCTAGCACTAACTTTTATCGTTACAGCACCCCTAGCGGTTTTGAAGTCTTAATTGGTCGCAACAATCGCCAAAATGATCAATTAACCTTTCGTGTAGCCAACGATTACGATTTATGGTTCCACGCTCAAGAAATTCCTGGAAGCCATGTGCTGCTGCGTCTAGAACCGGGAACTCCTCCAGAGGAAGCCGATTTGCAATATACTGCTAACTTAGCAGCATACTATAGTCGCGGTCGTCAGAGTGACCAAGTGCCAGTTGTCTACACTCAGCCAAAACACGTCTACAAACCCAAGGGAGCCAAACCAGGAATTGCTATTTACAAGCAGGAGCGTATTATTTGGGGACAACCGCAATTAGTTGAAATAAGTAAAAAGTAAAAAGTCAAAAGTAAAAATAAACTATTTTGACTTTTTCTTGGCAGATGGTTGAATTCTTCTTAAAGATAGAAGCTATTTTCCTTCGTAAACATCTTTTTTTGATAAATGCCAATAAAAAGTCTGTGTTGGCTGTTACAATATTGTTAAGAAAAGTTTCCCGTTACGTTTTGAGAACGTGCTACTTGGGTTTGACCCTCTTGAGAAGACAACGCAAAGAAAAATTTTAATAGACCAGCTGTGGTAGGCTGGTCTTTTTGTACTGACTAGAAACTGAGTGTAGTTCTGAACGCACCAATGACAACACCATCGTTGTCATTGTTATGATCCGGCGCTGTCAGCCAGATGACTCCCGGAGTAATGGTAATGTTGTCGGTTACTTTGTATTGGTAGAACGCTTCAACGTGATAGGAAGTGTCTCTATCTTTGGAAATTTCATTAATGCTCGAACCTGTCACCTTAGGCTCCATACCGAAGATAATTCCTGCTAAGTTTCCTTTTTTACCAAGGTCAGGAAATCCGAGAGTGACAGCCCAGTTCCAAATATCAAGCTCTCCACGGTCAACTCTCCCTCCTTCGGTGGATAAGTTACGAGCGTTAGTATATCCAACCCAACCACCCAAAACAAACTTCTCACTCAAACCAAGGGATGCTTGTACACCGTAGGAATTGCTAGCAAATGGCACACTCACTACCTCAGGTTCTCCAGTCACTTCAGGGGGAGGCGCAATTTCAGACGCAAGGAAGGATATAGGATTTGCCCGCACACTACCAGTACCCAATTCCTGATTGTAGGCGTTGATGTAGGTCAAGCCAATAGTAAAGCGATCGCTGGGTTTAAATGTTAACTGTGCCAGCGCACCGTATGGACCATTGAACAAACCATTCTTAGAGGACGGATCATTGGGTGAACTCGCCAAATACGCCAGACTGAGTGAAAGTGCATCACCAAACTGTTGAGTGACTCCCAACCCCGCACCATCCATGTTGTAATAAATTGGGTTGCGCGTGCCAAAGCTGGACAAAGCACCAAATGCGCCGTCCCCATCAAAGATATTTACTGTATCGGTAACGTCGTCTGCTGCACCTGCGTTGGCAAGAGCGATCACTTCTGTACTTTCTGTAAGGGGGAATTTGTAGTATAGTGCATCGATAAAAGCATCTGTGGTACCGTCTTCATCGGCAAAAAACAGGTTGCCCTCCGGTGTGCCAATGTCAGGGCTGAGAATATTATTAGCCTGGATTCTGGTGAAAAGTTCATCTTTTCCTGTGAAGCTGGTCACAAACTCCACACGCGCCCGCACCCCAAATGTTGTATTGTTGTCCTTTACATCTACATCGTTGACTCTATCACCTGCTATAACATCAGTGATTGCAGCAACAATTTGCCCTTGTAGTTTGGTGGTTGTAGAAAATTGATTTGCCTCCAATTCAGCAGATCTTGCTTCCAAAACATCCACACGACCTCGTAGTGTCGCCAATTCTGCTGTAAATTCCTCTTGCAGTCTTTGTAATGTGGCTAAATCTTGTTTGTTTACCAAATCTGCTGTAGCAGTGGCAATGAGTTCGTTAACCCGATTGAGACAAGCATTCAAACCAGCTGCAAATTCATACCGCGTCATCGCCCGATTACCGCGATAAGTCCCATTCGGGTATCCAGCAATACAGCCGTAGCGCTCCACCAGGGATTGCAGTGCTTGAAATGCCCAATCTGTGGGTTGTACATCCGATAGCTGAGACACCGAAGTCACTTGTGCCATTGTCTTGTTTTGAGGGATTTTCTCAGCTACTTTGATTTCCAAATTGTCAGGCGTTTCCCCTGCAATTGCGCTGGCACTCATTACTAACATTGTGCCGAAAACCGCTGGACTCACCAGCAGGGATTTCCAGAATTTTGTCATTTTTTCCTCACACCCATTCTCAATGAACACCCACACTGCGCTTTGTCAAAGCTTATTGTTATTAGAAAGTAGTCTCATTAATTTATCAGTAATCCGCAAATTGTTTAATCAGAAATTTCAAAAATTACCAATAAACTTATATGCCCATCAAGGTAGCACCCTTACAGGATGTTTGAGAAGTATAAAATATTTTCTTTGATCCCCCCTGCCCCCTTAAAAAGGGGGGTAAAAGTCCCCCTTTTTAACAGTCAACAGTACCAGCCGCAGTTATCAGTTAAATACGAGTGGTCGCGCGTCCCCCACCAATTGGACCTTTATGCGTTGGTGGTGAGCCACTGCGGTCTTGGGGTTTCCCCAAGTAGAGCAAGTGGCGAACCCGGAGGGCGGTGAGCGCATCCCCCACCATACGCCTGACTGACTGATAACTGATAACTGATAACTGATTTAAGGGGAGCCAGTGACGGGTACGCAGGGGTGTCCCCAAGTAGAGCAACTTGCGTGGATTTAGGGGGATGATTGATAATTTTTGGTACAAAACTACACTTTCCAAACATCCTCTTACAGGACAAACCCTAAGAGTTGAGTGCGGATAAATCTATTCATTCAGTCAACCAAGCATGCACGCAGCAGGACTTGTGCTTGCAACAAAAAATTTTGTTGCAACTACTAACACTCAACCGCAGAGGTTTTACTTGAGAATGAGAATAATTATAATATTAAGAGGTAAAATTAAGTCTTATTGTCAATAGAAATTTAAATCAAGGGAAAGCAAACAGCTTCCAGCAAGGAGAGAAAACAGTGCTCTGGATTTATGAAGGACGTAAAACAAAAAGACACAGAAGCGGTATGATACCTCTGATTGCTCTGCTTATGTTCTCACTGAGTAGTGGGTGTACTCAATCTAACACCAATCAGGCAACAGCTCCTGAACAGTCACCGCAGGCACGAGAAGCTGCGTCCACTCCATCGCCACAGTCAGGAAAAATCAAAGTGGTGACAACATTTTTACCGATGTATTTGTTTACCAAAGCGGTCACTGGGGATGCAGCGGATGTGGAAATTTTAGTGCCGCCGGGAACAGAGGTACATGAGTACCAATCTACGCCAGAGAATGTAAAGGCGATCGCCACGGCAAATGTGTTGGTAAAAAATGGCTTGGGTTTGGAAGGATTTTTAGAAAACACCGTTAAAAATGCCCAAAATCCCAAATTGTCTGAAATTGATGCTAGTAAAGGTATTCAACCCTTAAATGAAATTTCACCTGTTGAGAAAACCAGTAAAAAAGAGGAAGAACACGACCACGAACACGCAGAGGGAAACCCGCATGTTTGGTTAGATCCAGTTTTAGCAAAACAACAAGTTGCTAATATTAAAGATGGTTTAATTGCTGCCGACCCTGGGAATAAAGCGACTTATGAATCAAATGCAGCAGCTTACATCAAGCAACTGGAAAGTTTAGATAACGATTTTAAGCAAACTTTACAAAAAAATCCCAATTGTACTTTTATTACCTTCCATGATGCCTTTCCATACTTAGCGAAACAATATAACCTCAAGCAAGTTGCCGTCGTGGAAATTCCAGAAGACCAACTTGCCCCAACTGATGTGCAAAATGCAGTTAATGCAGTGAAAAAGTATAAAGTAAAAGCTTTGTTTAGTGAACCAGGGGTAGATAACAAATTGTTAACAAGCCTTTCTAAGGACTTGAATTTAAGTTTGCGTTCCCTGAATTCTTTAGAAACTGGCGAGAGAGATCCGCAGCATTATTTCAAGGCTATGCGAGATAATTTGCAAACCTTAGAATCAGCCTGCAGATAAATGTTTTCATTTGTCATTTGCACTTTATATAAAGGACTAATGACCCATGACCCATAACCAATGACTGATGACCGATGACCGATGATTAATAATTTTCCTATTTTAAAGGTAGAGGGATTGACTGTCTATCAAGGTAGCTACCTAGCTGTTCGCGATGTTTCGTTTGAATTATTTTCAGGAACGAATACAGCCATAGTTGGTCCTAATGGTGCGGGTAAAAGTACGCTGGTGCAAGCAGTTTTGGATTTGATTCCACGAAGTGCTGGCAAAATTGAAATATTAGGTCGCCCAATAACACGCCTGGAGAATTTACGTCACCAGTTGGGCTATATGCCACAAAATTTTATCTTTGACCGCAGCTTTCCCATTTCTGTGAGTGAATTGGTAGGGTTAGGATGGGTTCGTTCATCTGGCTCTAATTCTGCAACAAGCGGAGGTGAGACCAAAAAAAAGTTTTCTTTTGGAGGTTTCGGGGGATGGCGCAGAGCGCCCGCTGAGTCCTCCGGACACGCTACGCGAACGCGAACGAGTCGGGAAAAATCAGCAGCAGTCGCTGAAGCTTTGCGGCGAACCGATGCTTACCATCTACAAAATCAAGCTATTGGAACTCTCAGTGGTGGTCAACTTAAACGGGTGTTGCTAGCATACTGTTTGGTCATGCCTCGGAAACTTTTGGTGTTAGATGAGGCGTTTGCTGGAGTAGATGTGCAAGGTGCAGCAGATTTTTATACGCTGTTGAATGAACTTAAGCAGGAAGAAGGATGGACAGTGTTGCAGGTTTGCCATGATATTGATATGGTGAGCCGTTATTGCGATCGCGTTATTTGCTTGAATCAAACCATCGTTTGCACTGGGGTTCCAGAAGTTGCTCTTTCGCCGCAAAACCTTTTAGCGACTTATGGTCCTGCCTTCAGTCGCTATCAACATAATCATAACTAAGTTATGAAAAAGATAGAAGAAAGAAGAAAGAAGAAAGAACAATTTCTTCATTCTTCACTCTTGATTTCAATACGCTTCAGTTAAGGATTGTTGGTGATAGCGAAGCGTGGCACGAATGTGCCATAGATTGCACACGTGTAGAGACGTTGCATGCAACGTCTCTACATTGACGTCTTGATAACGGTTTTGGTCTTATCACCAAGCGTATTGCTCTTGATTTTTTTTGCATTCTTCAGTCTTGATTGCTATTCATCTAGGTGTTCGGCAACAGCCTGATAAAGATGCAAAACATGGCTGTCGTGGAGGCGATAGAAGACATTACGACCTTGCTTGCGGTAACTAACCAAACGGCTCGCCCGTAAATTTCTCAGTTGGTGAGAGACGGCAGATTCAGTCATACTCAGTACTGCTGCCAAATCACTAACACAAAGTTCTTGTTGCGCTAACAGTGAGAGAATTCGTAGACGATTAGCATCTCCTAAAAAGCTGAGAAATTCTGCCATGCGCTGGGCTTTGTCACTGTTGAGAATCTGATGTGACAGAGGTTGAACGTTATCGTTCTCTATCTCGCGTCTTTGATTGTACTTAGTAATTTCTTTTTGGGGAAGAGAATTGGTGACATGAACTGACATAGTATTACTGTAGATACCTTATTGTTATTTCTTAGTAAAAAAGAAATTTTATAAACTCAAAATACTATCAAAATTTTGTCAAAAAAATAACATATGTTTTTATTTGATAATTGCCAAATAGCTTGGCTTGCCGTCACCAATGTCAATGACCTGGTGACATTGCTACAGTTTCCCTTCATGCAACGTGCTATTGCAGGTGCTGTTTTGATGGGAACACTGGGCGGTTTACTAGGCACTTTTGTCACTTTGCGCCAGTTGTCTTTTTTCAGCCATGCTGTTGGTCATGCTGCTTTAGTAGGTGTGGCGTTAGGTGTGCTGCTACAGTTAAATCCCACCTGGATGCTGCTACCATTCACACTCATTTTTGGGTTGGTTGTCCTTTACTTTATAGAGAAAACTGATTTAGGTAGCGACAGCGTTCTAAGCATTGTCTTGTCAGGTGCCTTAGCCGTGGGCGTGATTCTTACCAGCTTAATTAAAGGATATCGCGGCAACCTGATGGGCGTGCTATTTGGCGATATTCTCGCTATTGACATGACAGATTTGATTTTGACCCTGCTTGTGCTTGTTGGAGGCAGCCTATTCTTATTATCAACCCTCAGGCAGCAAATTTTGTTAACACTTAACCCTGCTGTGGCAAAGGTTCAAGGCATTCCAGTTCAGTTGTACCGATATGGGTTTGTCGTACTGCTGTCATTAGCTGTTGCTGTGGCAATTAAAGCTGTTGGCGTTTTACTCGTCAACGCTTTTTTGGTCATTCCCGCCTCTTGTGCCAAACTGATGAGTCACCACTTTAACCGCTTTTTGTTGCTGTCGGTGATTGTCGGTTCCATAAGTAGCTTTGCTGGCATAATCGTATCGGGTCTTTTCAACTTTGCCTCTGGTCCTAGTATTGTTCTTGTTCAGTTTGTGGTATTTTTGACAGTTTTCGGGTGGGTCAAGTTGAGGACAAAAGCCGCATAAAATTTTTTTCTGTTAGGACTTGCCAAATGATTATGACTTTGCTACATTAAGTAATCGTGGCAAACAAAAAAAACCACGCCGGGATAGCTCAGTTGGTAGAGCAGAGGACTGAAAATCCTCGTGTCACCAGTTCAAATCTGGTTCCTGGCATTCACAGAAATAAACAGCAGATAAGGATTTAAAGCTTCTTGCTAAAGGTAAGAAGAGGCAAGTAGTATATATTTTGACTAGAAAATGACTAGAATATCTAATAGAGTAGAGGTGTTTTTCTAGTCATGTATACCAAACCTACACAAGTTAGAGCTAGCAAGGGTTTTATTTGCGTAGGCGTTGATAAAGGTTACTTACGGTTGCAGTTTCCTAGAACGCTATTTGCTGATGGCAAACAACGCTATGTCACCTTAAAGCTGAAAGACACACCAGAAAACCGAGTGATTGCTGAACAATTTGCAAAAGATGCACAAGCAGACCTAACACGCTACCAACTAGGTGATGAATCAGCTTTTGACTTTACCTTAGATAAATACAAGCGTAGAGCAGTTCAAGAAGTTTCTAGTCAAATTTCTAGTCAACCAGAACTGACCTTAGATCAGCTATGGCAACAATACGTTGCTTTCAAGGCTAAAACAGCTAGCGTGTCTACCATTGCTAAGGACTACAAAAAGACTGAGCGATTCATTGCTAAGTTGCCTACCAAGTCACTAAACGATGCTGTAGCTATCCGTGATTGGCTAGTAGCTAACTGTACCCCTAATGCTGCAAAACGGTACATGACACAGATTAACGCTTGCTGTGAGCATCACCTGATCAACGGAACTATCTCAACTAACCCTTTTGTCTTAGTCAAGAAAACTATCACCATGCCTAAATCACAGAGAAAGACTCATGACGTGATTAAGGCATTTACAGCAAGTGAGCGTGACGCAATTTTAAATACCTTCAAGTCCAACCGCTACTACAGCCATTACTACAACTACGTGTATTTTTGCTTTTACTCAGGATGCCGTCCCAGTGAAGCGATTGCTTTGACTTGGGGTAATGTATCCAATACTCATATTCATTTCGATTGTGCAGTGGTAGAAGGCATTGATGGATTGACTCTCAAGGACGGCTTAAAAACTCAAGATGCTAGAGATTTTCCTATGAATGCCCAAATGAGAGCCTTTATACAGTCAATCAAGCCAGAAGGAGCAAAACTTGATGACCTAGTATTTCCTAGTCCTAAAGGTAGCTACATTGACTCTCACAATTTCTGTAACCGTGCTTGGAAGTCTGTATTAGAGAAATTGCCTGATATTCAGTATTTACCGCCATACCACACGAGACACACCTTTATTACTTTGTGTCTGGATGCTGGTATTCATGAGAAAGATGTTAAAAGATGGTGTGGTAACAGTGCAGCAATCATCATTGCTGCCTACGCCAGCTTTAAGCGTGATTTGGTTATACCAGAGCTTTAACAGTGAACAGTACCAGCCGCAGTTATCAGTTAAATACGAGTGGTCGCGCGTCCCCCACCAAGAGCACCTCAGGCGTTGGTGGCGGTGAGCGGGTCCCCCACCATACGCCTGACTGACTCAGGACTCAGGACTCAGGACTGATTTAACCGTTGCGATCGCCTTCAGGTTGAAGAAGCTATTCGATGTCATTTGTAACAAGTTAAAAGCGAGTCGATTTTGTCAATACGTCCAACTACAGAAATAAATCTGTGTAAGTTGGCTGTTCAAGTCAAAGCAACTTCACAGCACTTTTCCACAAATGTGTGGGGATGACACCAAAAGCTTATCGAGAACAGACACGCCGATGTTAAAGGCTAATTGTTGACTATCGCCGAAGGCGCAGCATAGCCCATCGCACTACTACTGACATAATTTAATTTGCGGCGATCGCAAACTATTTCGCTACAAATCAAATTGCGATCATTGGCATGAGTGTCACATAGTACGATGAAGGAGGCGCTGGCTCACTTGTAAACTATCCAGCAACAACGGCAGCACAAGCTTGCGATCGCTTCATTTGGCAATTTGGAACTGGCAAATCTTTTTATGCCAGCAGTTGTTGAGTAACAAATTGTTTTGTCGTCCTTGCGGTGCTATCAGACTTAATGTCACCCTGATGAGTGGATCAGGTTTTTAGAAAGCGATCGCTTTTAATGAGTAGTAATAATCGAACTCGAAAAATCCTGCTGTTATCAGCAAATCCTAAAGGTACCAGCCGACTTCGTCTGGATGAGGAGATGCGCGAAATTGAAGACGGATTAAAACGAGCAAAAAAGCGTGATGATTATTTAATACAAACAGCAAAAGCAGTACGCCACAGAGATATACGTAGAGCTATTCTGGATTACGAACCACATATAATTCACTTTTCTGGACATGGTTCTGGAGAAGAAGGCTTGGTTTTTGAAGATGAAACCGGTCAAACCAAGTTAGTTGATGCAGAAGCTTTAGCGGAATTGTTTCAACTGTTCGCTAACCAAATAGAGTGTGTTGTCCTCAATGCTTGCTACTCAAAATATCAGGCACAAGAAATAGCCCGACACATTAATTATGTGGTGGGTATGAGTCAGGCAATTCAAGATCAGGCAGCAATTGAATTTGCTGTGGGTTTTTATGATGCTCTAGGAGCAGGTAAGAGTTATGAGTTTGCCTATAAAGTTGGTTGTAATGCCATTCGCATGGCAGGCTTAGCACAAGACTTAATACCTCAACTCATCCCTAAGAGTGATTTACCGCTTCAGTTTTCCTCAGAAGAACTATCTGCAAACTTGTCAGCAATATCAACAAGCATATATATTCAACGCCCACCGATTGAAGAAAAATGCTATAAAGCTATTTTGCAACCTGGTGCGTTGATTCGTATTAAAGCTCCGCAAAAGATGGGTAAAACATTGCTGTTAGAGAAATTACTCGACTATGCTAGGCAGCAGGGTTATCAAACAGCAAAATTAGATTTGAAGCTAGCTGATAGTTCTACCCTAGCAGACTTGAAGACTTTCTTGCAGTGGTTGTGCGTCAATGTTTCTGACAGTTTGGAACTGGAAGCTAAGTTGGATGACTACTGGCAAGATAGTAACGGACTGAATACAAGCTGTACTCGTTACTTTCAAAAATATTTATTATCAGAAATTGATAGTCCTGTTGTTCTTGCCATAGATAACTTTGAGCGGCTGTTTAAATGTGAAAACATTTTCTCCGAATTTTGCTTACTGCTGAGGAGTTGGTATGAAACTGCCAAACAAGGGGACAGGATGGGTAAAGTTTGGAAAAAAATTAGGTTAGTGGTGGTTAATTCGACTGAACTTTATCCTACTTTAGACACGAATCGCTCACCGTTTAATGTTGGATTAGCGATTGAATTACCTGAATTTAACCAGAAGCAGGTAGAAGAAATGGTGAACCAGTATGAATTAAATGGACAGTTGGGAGAACAAGATTTAACTCAACTGATGGAATTGTTAGGAGGACATCCTTATTTAATGCAGGAGACGTTGGAGAATCTCAAAAGTCACCAAATGCCTCTAAAAGAACTTTTGACACTCGCCGCAACGGAACAAGGAATTTTTAGCCACCATTTACGAGAACTACTGGAATGTTTACAAGATAATCCTCAGCTAGAATCAGCTTATAAAAGAGTAGTGACGGCAAATGAACCTGTGCAACTTAATCCTGAAATTACCTTCAAACTGCACAGTTTAGGGTTGGTGAAAATTGTGCGTAATGATTGCCTTCCTAGCTGCGATTTATATCGTCAATATTTTTCGGTACGCTTGAGGTAAGTTATGGATGAAGAGTATATCAACGAATATATCTTTTCTGGAAGCTTGCCTGAAAATGCTAGCACTTATGTCACACGGGAAGCTGATGAGGAATTGTATGAAGCACTTAAGCAAGGGAAATTTTGTTATGTATTGAACTCCCGACAAAGTGGAAAGTCCAGCTTGCGTGTGAGAACAATGAGCCGCCTCTCGGAAGCTGGTGTGGAGTGTGCATCGATTGATTTGTCTTCTGTTAGTATTCAGAGTGCAACGCAAGAAAATTGGTATGCAGATTTGATTGTCAAGCTCATTGACAGCTTTGACTTGGATGTAGATTTTCAACAGTGGTGGGAGAAGAACCAATTAAACTCATCTTTGCTGCGATTTGGTAATTTTCTGGAAAAGAAGCTGCTGGTAGAGATTAGAGAAAATATTGTAATTTTTATTGACGAAATTGATAGCGTTTTAAGTCTCAAATTTCCTACTGATGATTTCTTTGCTTTTATCCGTTCCTGTTATAATCAGCGTGTTGATAATCCCGAATTTAATCGCCTCACCTTTTGTTTGTTGGGAGTCGCATCACCAAGCAATCTAATAGAAGATAAACAACGTACCCCATTTAATATTGGTAAAGCTATTTCTCTGAAGGGGTTTCAACTGCATGAAGTTGAGCCATTACAAATAGGTTTGGAGGGGAAATTTAGTAAGCCTCAAGCGGTGATGCGGGAAATTTTAGAGTGGACAGGAGGACAACCGTTTTTGCACCACCTTAATTTCCGATGCCATGACAGGAAAAATAGACGTTCGCAAGTGGAACGCATAATAAAAATAGATGACATTCTCCTCACTCCTGCGAATGCTACTATGAATCCCCTAACCCTTGACCTTCGCCCTGTCATTCGCCTCACTCACGAACAATTTGAGCAAATTGCTCTTGCTAACCCCGATCTACGGATAGAACTTAGTGCTGATGGAGAATTATCTATTATGCCTCCCACTGGCGGAAATACGGGTAGACGCAATGCTGATCTTACAACTGACCTTAATTTGTGGAACCGTCAAACTCGTTTAGGCGTTGTCTTTGATTCCTCCACCATTTTTCGCTTACCCAACGGTGCAGAACGTTCCCCTGATGCAGCATGGATTATCTTAGAACGCTGGAATGCTCTCACCCAAAACGAACAAGATTCTTTTCCCCCGCTTTGTCCTGATTTTGTCATTGAATTGCGCTCCAAAACTGATTCGCTTAAACCGTTACAAGCAAAAATGCAGGAATACCAGGACAACGGCTGCCGTTTGGGTTGGCTGATGAACTACCAGGATCGGCAAGTCGAAATTTATCGCCCTCAACGCGAAAAGGAAGTCTTGCAATCGCCTCAAACCCTGTCTGGTGAAGAAGTTTTACCAGGGTTTGTTTTAGATTTACAAATGATTTGGGAATAACTCCACCCTGATGAGTGGCTACGTCAAAACCTCTAATATCAAGTCCGGTTAAATACTTATCATTACCCTAAGAACCCCACCCCGGTAAAGCTGCGCTTCACCTCCCCTCCTCGCAAGCGGGGAGGGGATTAAGGGGTGGGGTGCAGTTAACGTGGCAATCATAACTTGCGGGGAGGGGATTAAGGGGTGGGGTGCAGTGAATGTGGCAATCATAACTAATTAGCCGGACATGATATGAGGCATCTGGCAAATAGATATTCAATTATTAGTGACGTTCTCCCGACACTGACCGCAAGCGGTACAGTGCGGGCTTCTCTAAATCGCTTTAGAGATTTTCCTGCTTCATTGGTCGCATCTAGATGAGCACACTCGTGTATGCTTATCCCCGAGAACGATACCTCCACAGGCAGTTTAGAGACTCCTGACGCCCCACGGAGTCTTTGTACAAGGAACAAAAGTTCTGTACAACCAAACCAAACTGGTTTTACGCATTGATGGTTTCATGCATGAAGCAATCTTTCTCAATGCAACCCCCTACCAATTGTCATGGTTCTGTACCGTTCCCAACGTTCGCACTGTTCACCTGCATTGCAGTTCGTTTGTGTCGAGTGGTCAGTGGTTAGCTGATACAATTAGTGTACCAGATTGGTACACAAAATGATTGAGAAGCAAGAGAAACAGGTTCATCTTCGCGTTACAGAAGAGGAATGGGAAATACTAGAGCAATATGCAAAGAAAACAAGACGAAGCAAGTCAGATATCATTCGTGAGTTCATGCGTTCATTGGCAACTTCGGGGGCATTGAACCCCACTCAGTTGCCCTGAGGGGTCCATGTATCCCGGCACCAATCCTCCGGCTATGGTGCGGGACTTATAGCCCCTCAAACTCCCCGTCAGTTAAGTCATATTATTAAGGAAAGTTGCAAAAGTCGTGACTTGAACGGCTGAGCAAATTTGCCTACTTTCTCCAAAAAAAGTAAAAGGAATTAGTCATGACAGAGGCAAGAAACATACTCGGCGGAGATCTAGAAATGTGCTGCTCTTCTCCCATCACTGGATATTACCGCGATGGGTTTTGTAATACAGGAGGTATGGATTTTGGCATGCACGTTGTTTGCTCGCAGATGACAGCAGAATTTCTTGAGTTCACCAAATCGCAAGGAAATGACCTGAGCACCCCTATGCCAGAACATCAATTTCCTGGTTTAAAAGAGGGCGATCGCTGGTGTTTATGTGCTGCTCGTTGGCAAGAAGCTCTTGAGGCTGGCGTTGCTCCCCCCGTCGTCCTCACAGCAACCCATCCTAGAGCTTTGGAAGTGGTTTCCTTGGATGATTTGAAGAAAAACGCCTTAACTTCTTCCTAAATAAAATCTAAAAATTTGTTTGACTTAGTAGCCGCCCATACCACCCGATACATTGTCTGTAACTTAAGAGCGATTTTCACAACTTCAATTAGAGTCATAATCGAGCAGGACTTGGAGTGGGTGTAACAAAGTTAAGCAATGGTTACAGTCGTTGTCGTTATCAATATACTGATATCGCTGGTTCTTCTGTACGTAGCTTGGCGAGTGCGCAAACTTAAGCAACGGCTGACAAGGCTAGCTAATATCTTTATTGCTGCTGAACTTAGTAGTCATAGGGTATTATATGGCGCACCCGCAGCTATCTCTATAGGTCAGCGAAATGTTCATAATCTGCGGCAGACACACCAATCACCACAGCTACAAATCCAGCGAGTACGGCAGATTTTCAGCCTCCTTGCTCTCGGACAACAAGTCTGGCGTCGTAATTTTATTAGGTTACGCTCAAAACCTCTGAAAATGAGGAAGTAAACAGTATAGGAGGACACAGGAACAAGGCAGAATGTCTCAGATTATAGATTGAGTGAAGCAGTAGGTTTTAGAGTTTTGGTTACATCCCAACCCTGTTGGCTACGTCAAGGCAACCTTTGTGGGTAATTCATTGTCTCTGTAAATAGGAAGATAAAATCTTTTGGATTTCGCTGCGACGTGAAAACCCGCATAAAATGGGTGTAAGGAGAGGAACAAAAAATGTCTAACAACCGTTCTGGATTAT
This sequence comes from Scytonema sp. HK-05, assembly GCF_963872035.1. Lineage (NCBI taxonomy): Bacteria > Bacillati > Cyanobacteriota > Cyanophyceae > Nostocales > Scytonemataceae > Scytonema > Scytonema sp. HK-05. The sequence goes on along the minus strand of NZ_CAWMYC010000120.1, from coordinate 12,033 downwards.
TTGTTGGCGGTATGATGATAGGAGCTACCCTCGGTGCCTTAACCGGGTTGCTGATTGCTCCACGTACGGGACGCGAAACTCGTCAACTCTTGAAGAAATCTGCCAGTGCGTTACCAGAATTGGCAGAAGATATATCAACGAGTGTGCAAATACAAGCAGATCGCCTTTCTGCAAACGCACGCTCTAACTGGGATGAGACTTTGGATCGACTGCGGGAAGCGATCGCAGCTGGCGTAGATGCCAGTTTGCGAGAAACCCAAGCGGTAAAGCAGCAAAATGCTCAACAAGAGTCTGATTCCCTTTCTCAACATCTAGATAGCTAGTAGAAGATATTAAAGTGATTGACCCCCTGTTTTGGCTGGGACTGTCTATACTCCTAGTCGCCGCCAGTCTCACTGCTGTTTTGGTGGCGGCGATACCAGCTTTGCAGGAATTAGCAAGAGCAGCCCGCAGTGCAGAAAAGTTATTTGACACTCTTTATAAAGAGTTACCACCCACTCTAGATGCCATTCGCATGACCAGTTTGGAAATCACTGACTTAACTGATGATGTCAGTGATGGGGTAAAAAGTGCTGGTCAAGTCGTCAAACAAGTGGATCAAAGCCTTGATAGTGCCAAAAAGCAAGCGCAAAACGTTCAAGTCGGCACGCGCAGTATCATGGTCGGTGTAAAAGCTGCCTGGAAATCCTTTACTCGCTCGAAATCTTCAAAACGAACAGTTGACCGTCTGCCGCCATCTCAAAAAGCAAAGCTAACATTGCAAGAACGGCAAGCCTTAAGGCAAGAGAATCGCTTCACAAATACGCAAGGTTACAGCATCAACAATGATTACAACGATGCTGCTGATTGGGAAACCAATTTTGAGCAAGAAGATTTACAGCGTCAGACAGAATCTGAGAATTGGTCTGATAAAGAATAGCGTGGCAAAGGTATATGAGAGTGGGGGCGCAGTGCTTTGTGCCCTTATTCTCATATACCTAACCTTGTAACTTCTGGATCTAAAGCATTAGATTAGATTAAAGTTAAAAAGTGTAAAGAAGTATCACTTTTCGCGTACTCTTTTAAAACAACTTGTTCACTTTTCCTGTGGATATCTGTATAAAAAAGCTCATGCACCATAGTTTTTGGCGACGAATTCTGGCTTTTGTGACAGTATTTTTCCTAGCTGGATCAATCTGGGCAACGCATTCTCCCAGCGCATACGCTTATGACAATCCTGAATTACTACCCGCTACCCCAACCCCAGTTGTAGATTTAGCGAAATCTCTGACCAGCGTTCAAGAAGAAAAACTTGTTAAAGAACTAGAGCAATTTGAAGCCGAAACCGGCTGGAAACTGCGAGTATTGACCCAATATGACCGTAGTCCAGGTCGGGCTGTGATCAAGTTTTGGGGTTTAGATGACAAAAGCGTTTTATTGGTTGCTGATTCTCGTGGCGGTAACATTCTCAGCTTTAGTGTCGGCGACGCGGTTTATGAACTCCTCTCACGCACTTTCTGGATTGAATTGCAAACCCGCTTTGGCAATTTGTACTTTGTGCGAGAAGAAGGCGAAGACCAAGCGATTCTCCAAGCTATGGAAACAGTGAAAACTTGTTTGCGTCAGGGTGGTTGCGCTGTTGTTCCCGGACTCCCACGCGAGCAGTGGATTCTGACTCTGATTACTTCAGTTATTGGTGGAATCATCTGTGGATTGGCAGCTCAACCTCGTGAGGAGGGACAAATTTTTGCTTGGCAATGGGCTTTAATCTTTTCTCCTTTATGGGGAATCTTATTTATTGCCTTCGGTCTTGGACCAGTAGTTACACGAACAAGCGAGTGGCTACCTATCATTCGCAATATTTCCGGTTTCCTCATCGGTGCTTTGGTTGCTTACCTTTCCCCTATTTTCAGTCGCTCTTCTCCTAGTGCTGAATCCTAGACCTTTGACAAAAGTCAATTTTTTGAAAATGGAACCACAGATAAACACAGATGCACACAGATAACTTATCTGTATTTATCCGCGTGCAATGCTTTGTGTATCTGTGGTTTCAAATACCCTTAAACAAGGGATTGAGGGGAGATATAGCGGTAAGAACCTGGAGTAAGGTACACCAAGGAAATAATGAACCACAGATGTAGGCGTAAGCCGTGCCGTAGGCTACACAGATAAATCTGTACTTCATTGAAATGAGAAGCGCTATAAGGGAGATGAGGGAGATGGGGCAGACTCCTAATGCCGTACAGAGATGAATTTTAAATTTTGAATGAGCGAATGCGTGAATTGATTTGTCCTCCTCATCCCCTCTAACTCTCCACCCTACGGCGACGGCGACGCGGTCTTTCATCTTCTTCATCGCGGCGCAGGCGGCTACTGACCCCAGTAAAGAAATCACGTTGGATACAAGGATAATCACTTACCCATAAGTCTCGACTGGGAATATAAATATCGGAAATTTCGTCAATACTGCTCAAATCTGGGCGATTCGACATAACCAATAATTCTGCCCTCTGACCGCGAGCAATGACTTTGTAGGCAACCCGCAGCGGCGCTTGATACTCAACAGTAAATCCTGTGTCATCGCCGATTTCCAAGTTAATCCGTTTTTCTCGGTTTTCGACAATCACCAAATCGCCTTTTTTATCGACAGTTTCCTGTTTACCAATCAACTCTTCTGTAATCCAGTAATCCAGCACTCGACCACGCAGAAAACCGCTGTATTTGTAACGGCGGCATTTTGCATTCCGCATACTAGCCCAAAACACTGGTCCCCACAGCCAGTAAAAAGCACCAATGAGTCCGATCAAAAATACGATACCAAAATCAAGTCCCAGAAAAACTTTGACAAGGAAAACAACAGCAACTGTCACTACAGAAATGAGCAGTCGCTGCAAAAAGTCTGAGAAGTTTCCCCAGTAGTACTTGTACTGTAGACCAGTGGCAATGAGAGGAATGAGTTGTTCAAATTTCTGGCGAGTCAGTGGGACTATCATGAGTGCTAAGTTCTAAGTGGTGAGTGCTGAGTCTTTTAAAGAATTTTTTCTAATCCATATACTAACGACTTTAACTGGAGGACTTTACGAATTGCCAGTAGGACTCCTGGCATATAGGCAGCGCGATCGCTTGTATCATGTCTGAGCGTATAAATTTGACCTGCTGCACCAAAAATGACTTCTTGATGAGCAATCAGTCCCGGTAAACGGACGCTATGAATTCTAACGCCCTCGTCGGCTTGGCTACCCCGCGCACCTGGTAATTTCTCCGTTTCTTCCACAATAGCCTGGTTATATGTTTTACCAACTTCTGCCAGCATTTGAGCAGTTTGAATTGCTGTACCGCTGGGAGCATCAGCTTTTTGGTTGTGATGCAGTTCAATAATCTCAACGTGGTCAAAATATTGAGACGCAGCGACTGCTGCTTGTTGCAGCAGTACCACGCCAATACAAAAGTTGGGAATAATCAAACATCCAGTACTCGCCTTATCCGCAAATTCTGCTAAGTCTTGAATTTGTTCTTGACTTAACCCGGTGGTACCTACAACTGGACGAAGACCATAGGCGATCGCACTACGAACGTTGTCATACACAGAATTGGGATGGGTAAAATCTACCATCACCCCTGGCTGTCTTTCTTGAGCCGCAAACGCTAGCATCGGTTCCAATTGATTGGTAATTGGAATTTCCAAAGCTTCACCTAAACCCGCCAGTTCTCCTGCATCCTTCCCTTGAAGTTCGGGAGTTGTATCAATCGCACCTACAAGATTCATATCTGGTGCTTGCGCCACCGCTTTTACCACCTCACGACCCATTTTGCCCGCAGCACCGATGATCACAACTGGGATTGGACCTTGATTCACCATAAGAGCAATACTTTTTACATCAACAAAGGAATTGTAAATCCAGCAGGGGAGCTATTGGCGTAGAGAGAAAACAGGATTGTAACTATTTTTGATAGCAGCCCATTTACTAGCAATAGGCATTCGCCAACCAGTCCCAAAAGCGCGATCCGTAATTTTCAATCCCGGGGGTGCTTGTCGGCGTTTAAATTCCGAACGCGCCACCAAACTAATCACTCTGTCTACAGTCGCTGGATCATGACCGGCGGCAACAATTTGTGCTGCTGATTCGTGGTTGTGAATCAGGCGTTGCAAGATGTCGTCCAAAATGTCGTAAGCTGGTAGCGAGTCTTGGTCAACTTGACCTGGTTTAAGTTCGGCGCTGGGTGCTTTGGTGAGGACGTTTTGTGGAATAATTTCACCATTACGATTTAACCATTGGCAAATCGAATAAACACGGGTTTTAGGCACATCAGCAATGACTGCTAACCCTCCATTCATATCACCGTAAAGCGTGCAGTAACCAACTGCCATTTCTGACTTATTGCCAGTGGAGAGAAGGAGATGACCGAATTTATTGGAAATTGCCATCAATAAATTCCCCCTAATTCGGGATTGAAGATTCTCCTCTGCTAGTCCAAACTCTGTTCCTGCAAATAACTCAGCTAGCGTCTTGTCATACCCTTGCATTAACTCGCCTATTGGTATGGTGTGGGTTTTTATCCCAAGATTTTCTGCCAAGACATCAGCATCACTGATAGAATGCTCGGAACTATAAGGGGAAGGCATGAGGACACCAAGGACATTTTCTTTACCCAGTGCTGCGGTAGCAATAGCCGCCACCAATGAAGAATCTACTCCGCCACTTAACCCCAACACTACCTTAGAAAAGCCACACTTGCGGACATAATCTCGCAATCCTAAAACCAAAGCTTGCCAAATTTCTTCCTCGTCAGAGTTATATTCTGGTGATATGGAAGCTAACTGCAAATCGCGTTGCACCTCATCAAATTCCACAACGACCAAATCTTTTTCAAAACCATAGGCACGACACACTATTTCACCCTGACGATTCAAGGCAAAACTTCTGCCATCAAAAATTAAATCATCATTTCCCCCGACTTGATTGGCATAGATAATCGGTTGCCGAAAACGCACTGCACTATGCTTAAGCATTGCTTCTCGAAACTTCTGCTTGCCAACACTGTAAGGAGAGGCAGACAAATTCACAATAAAATCTACACCCAAAATTGCTAAGTCAGCAATTGGATTAGTGATATAACTTCGCTTGCCCCAAAAATCCTCATCATTCCACAAATCTTCGCAAATCGTAACACCAATAGGAACATCATCTAATGTGAAATAATTAGCTTCTGAACCAGCTTCAAAATAGCGATGTTCATCAAACACATCATACGTTGGCAAAAGGCGCTTGTGAAAAAGTTGCTGTACCCTACCCTTTTCTAGTAAAGCAATGGTATTAAATAAACTTTTCCCGCCATGAGTGTGCGCTGTTAAATTGTTTTCAACGGTTCCTACCAACACAGCTAATTCTGTTGGCAAATCTCTTGCTAATTGTTGTAAGGCAATGTCCATTGCCTGTAAAAAACTAGGATTTAGTAACAAATCACGCGGTGGATAACCACATAAAGAAAGTTCTGGCGTTAGCAACAAACGCGCACCTTCTGATACTGCCTTTTGTGCCGCCTCCAGAATTTGTCGTGCATTTCCAGGCAAATCACCAATTGTAGGATTAATTTGAGCGATCGCAATTTTCATTTTTGATTTTGGATTAAAGGTTAGACTTCTGGCAAAGATTGGAATTTATTATGTAAAACCACAGATGGGCACCGATAGACACAGATAATTCAAATAATCATTTATTGCTAGGCTTCTTTTATAGAGATGCAATTCGTCATTCTTTACAGAATTTTACAGCTAATAGATAAATTAATCAGGTACAGATAGATAATTAAGTTCTATCTTGCCAATGTTTCATTTCTTCATCAATAAAATAATTTACCAAATCTCGATAAAGCTTTTCAATTACGTCTGGATTTAACCCTGCTTCTTCAGCCCAAGCACGTCTTTCCTGTAACATAGAATTAAATCTGTCTGGTGCTTTTACACTTTTTGCACTTGTTTTAAACTTTGCTGCTGTTTTCACATATGCAAATCTTCTCCCTAAAGCTGCGATGACTTCCTTGTCAATTGCATCAATTTCTTGACGAATATCTTCAATATTAGAACAATCCTCTGGTTTTTTCATATCTTCTCTTTTTGCGTATTTGCCGTTAAATAAAAACTAAAGGTTTATCTTTAAACGGAGCAAAAGCTTCGGCATCAAAACGATATAAAGTCGCTGGACGACCAGCACCACGCGACACTTTTATTCCTGTATCGCATAAAAAACCTAACTTGAGGAGACGCGCTCGAAAATTAGAGTAATCCGAAAAATTATCTCCTAAGACTGTCGTATATAACTGATATAAATCATTCAAAGTAAACATTTCTGGCAAAACTTCAAATGCCACAGGACTATACTCCAACTTATTTCGCAAACGCCTGTGTCCATATGCCAAAATTTTGTTATGGTCAAAAGCTAATTGCGGCACTTGTTTCACTGGATACCAAGCTATTCCAGTAACTCCATCAGCAATCAATTCTGCTTCCTCAAACCGTACGAGGGCAAAGTAACTCACTGATAGATAACGCACTGCATAACTATCGGTTGCTTCTCGTGGATCTCGTTCAGGACCTCCAAAAGTATACAGCTGCTCCAAATAAAGGTTTTTTACCCTGATTTTTTCAGCCATAATGCGATAAGCAGCATCTTCTAAAGACTCACCTTGACGCACCAAAGTACCAGGAAGACTCCAATGATTTAAAAATGGCTCCTGCTGTCTCATAACTAATAAAACTAGCAGTCGGTTCTGTGCAGTATCTACAGAGAAAATTACGTTATCAACACCAACTTTGAAATCTGCTAAAGGTGATTCTTTTAACTGGTCTGCAATCTTTCTTTGGTTGCGTCCTGGCATGGGAACTAATTGTTCAAAGCCTTGCTTTTCCTTTATAAAGTTTTTTTGGTGGCAATTTTTCACATTGAAATGGATGACAGATTTTTATTACTACATTTTTCGGTAATCGAATTCTTGTAAAAGTATGATTAATGGATATTTATAACCACAGATGCACACAGATTAACACGAGTTATTTATCTTTGTGCATCTGTGGTTAATCTGTGGTTTCATTTTCATCCAATTGACTTTTACAAAAGGTTTAATAGACAAAGTCTGAACAATCAACCAACAGGTTGGTAGTTCAGGGATCATGGAATTCTATGGTAGCGGAGGCGCTCATAGTTCAACAAGCCAAATTTCCGGACAACCATTTGTACAAATGCTCTCTATGAATATAGTCAACAACAAGAGGTGTTAGGGCTTCCTTGTCGCCATTTTCACGATAAGCTGTCGAGGACACATCTGGACCAATAAAATTGGCAACTGTGACTTTCCCCCCGAGATTTTGCACCACCTGGAAGCTAGATTCATCTATTGCATATCCTGGGCGCGGTACGACTAAAAGTTGTACTTGCTGTAACAAATCTTCAATCCGGTACCAATGAGGTAGCTGAAAGAGCAAATCTGAACCTATCACCAAGGTAAACTCTGCCTCTCCCCAACGCTGTTTTGCTTTCTCCAAGGTTTCCAGCGTTCTCAAGCTACTCAATTCCTGTTCCAAACCAATATTGTGCTTCAAGCCATTTATGTCCGCAATCAGCAAGTGCAACATCGCCACCCGATGTTCCAAAAGTGTTTGATGCGACTTAAATGGATTATTCGCCGCCCAAACTGCCACATGATCAAAATGCTCTGACAGCCAGCGGATAATCGCTTGATGCCCAGCAGTTGGTGGATCGGCACTCGTACCAAATAAAGCAACTTTCATAGTCATTAGTTAATAGTCATTAGTTAATAGTCATTAGTCATTAGTCATTAGTCATTAGTTAGGAATTTTCACCCCATCCCCCTCATCCCATGTGTACCTACGCGGTATTGTTCTTCGTCTTTTGAGTCAACTCTTCTAACTGGGTGGAAATCTCTACCCTGACTGATACCGGATTATCCAAACGGCGCGTCTCATCCGGCAAACTAGCAACCGAAGTAGCAGTTCTTTGTCGAATTTCCGCCAACGTCTCTACGGGTTGCACTCGTTTGCCTTCCTTTACAAACAACTGCAACAAAGGCACTTCCGAAGATTGAAGATTGAAGATTGAAGATTGAAGAAATTTTCCATTCTTATCTGTTGTTTCTTCTGTTTTCTGTGTTTCCTCTTGTGCAGCCAAGTCCAAAGAGTCTGCTTTCACTTTCCCTCCCTCAAACAAGCGAAAAATCTGCTTGCGTCCTGGGTAAGTTGCCTTACCACTCGAGTGTTTCATCACGGGGATGCCGTCAATTTCCACCAGTTTGTAGACACCATTGATAGGGGAACCTGTCACCAGTCGCGTTCCCAGTCCATAACCATCAATCTGGGCACCAGCAGCGATCAATCGGGCGATTTCCCACTCGTCCAAGTCGCCGCTTGCCAAAATTGATACATTGGGAAGAAGCGATCGCACTTGTTTTGACAATGACACTAAATCACCAGAGTCCAACCGAACCCCTGATAATTTCATTTCTCCTGAATTGACCTTCGCCGCTAACCGCTTGGCAGCAGCGATGGTATCGTAAGTATCAATTAACAAAGGGGCACCTGGAAAATACTGATGAAACACTGTGAACGCTTGGTCTTCGCTACCTTCCATTGCTGACAGTGCCATAACAAGAGCGTGAGCCATCGTACCACTAGGTTTTTCTCCCAGTTGTAGCGCAGCTAACACGTTTGATGTCGCATCCAAACCACCAGCCAACGCTGCACGCGCCGCCCACAAAGATCCTTGAGGGCTAAAGGCACGTCTTGTCCCAAATTCCAGCAGTGTTGCTTGAGACGCCACATCGCGTAATCTTGCTGCACGTGTGGCAATCAAACTTTGGTAATTTAAAGTATTTAACAGGTAAGTTTCTACCAGTTGCGCTTGCCAAAGGGGTGCTTCCACTCGCAACAGAGGTTCATTCGCAAACACTGCTGTTCCCTCGGGTACTGCCCAAACATCCCCAGTAAAACGTCCCTGAGCCAGCAGTGACCAAAAACTCTCCGGGGCATTGGCAAAAATTCCTGTCGCCTGCAAAGCCTTTATCCCATCCGGACTAAAGCGGAATTTTTCCAAATATTCCAATCCTTGCGCCAGCCCCATAGCAATCAAATAGCCAAAATTGTCTGGCAAACGTCTGACAAACAACTCAAAGCTTGCTCGTCGTTGTTCTAAACCTTCACCTGTATAACAAGCTGTCATTGTCAACTGGTAAAGATCTGTCAGCAAGCTGTAATCAACAGCAGAAACTGTCAGTTCTGGATTGTTCTGCTGTTGCTGGTTGTTTGTATATCCATAGTTCAAGTTTGGGAAACTTGTCATCGAAAATTTGGGTAGAAACCCCGTCCTTGTAGGACGGCTTTACATTCTTTGTGAACCATTACCGCCTTGGGGTTACTTGACTCGGTGTACTTTTGTAATGTACTTTCAAGCTTGACAATTACCCTTACGGGTTCGCCATGTACCTCCAAGGAGGGAGACCCTCCTTCAGTACTGGCTCACCATCTCAAATCGTTCACCCCAACGGGAGAGCCAGTTCCCTGGGCGTGGGAAACCCGCCGATGACTGACTGGACTCACCTGTACGCATAACGGTTTTGCTCCGTTCGGCGTTAGCCATAGAGCCTTCCCAAAAGGGAGTAAAGTTAGCCGAGACTTTGTTATTGGTCGGTACTATATCAAAGACACTGGCATAAAGACTGTATACCTGTTTAATCCTTGATTTCTAGAGCTACAGACGGGCGTTAGCATCCGTAGGTAGGAACTTAAACGCTTACCAATAACGTAGTACTCAAGGTACGCGCGTCGGGTCAACTAATCCGTTTGACTTGAGGCTAGAAGCCCCTAGCATGGACGGCAGGGGTGTTGACGGCATAGCGCCCTTGGAAGAATACTTCTTTGCTTTATGGTAAATACTACCATAAACAAATGTTAATTGTTGAACGAGAATTGCAAAAAACTGCTTGAAACAGCTTCAGATTCCCGACTTCTTTAACAAGTGGGGAATCTTGTAGTTCAGGAATGATTTAGGATTGCTATATAGCAAAGGGTTTAGTGAAATGTGAAAGTATGCCAAATGAAGGATGAATAGTCACATTTCACATTCTAGGCGTTTCAAACCCTTATCCTTTAGCTTAAATTTGGCTGTTTTCTAAGCTAAAGTATTGCAACTATCTATCAATGAATATTGCAGAGAATGTAGATATATTGCCAATGAGCGCCAACAGAGAAGATCAGGAACTAGAGTAGATATGTTAGGAGAGATATCGCAATGAAAGCGATTACAAAAAACGGGGGTCTTATATTATGGCTTTCTCCAGGATGCTTGCTAGGGTGATGCAATATATTTCTGAAGCTGCAATGCGTATTTTTGGACCTAATGATGATGCATATCCTAATATCGGTGTACAACCGTTTACAGGAGAGCCTTATAACGAAAGGGCAGCCGATACTTGGTAAATGATTTTATAAAAATAGCTAATGAAAATCAAAATAGGTGGAGATGAAAATCCGACATCCACCTATTTTTTTAGTTCTTAATCATGAGTGATTCTCCGCATTGTTGCGTCTCCTGGTTAACAGTGATCCCACTCAAATTCAGCGAGTAGTAGTAAGCAGACGACCATTAAACCCCCAGTCACCAGAAATTGCCAACCACCGCTATACGGCAAGATGAAAATTCCCAGTAAATGAACTATGCCTGTGAATAGCAGGGTGCGTGATCGCACTGCTAACCCAGTACAAAGATAGCCGAGGGCACATAATCCCAACCACAGTGGACAGAGATTCAATAATATTTCTCCCCATCCTAAGAAGATACCCAAATCAGTTAACACCACCCCCAATAACATCAGCAGTACCCAGCAATACAGTATCCAGATGACCTGTCTTCGCTTTACCCAATAGGTACTCCAATAGACCATTGCTGCAGTACCAATAAAAGAAAGGATTGACCACAAAGCCGCCTGCAAATCCCAACCTATAGGTAAAAACTGGGCAGTTGCAAACATGGGGATGAGAAGCAAACCCCAAATTATGAATGCCTGATCTATACGGGTATAAAAATTTGAATAAAGCTTAATGTTGCCGATCTGCCAGTTAACTAGCCAAAGTCCTTCTTCTAACTCGTGAATATTTAGCGGTGCTTGTTTGCGACGCAGAGGTGGCACAGAATTATTAAAAAAGCTCATTTTATTCATTGCTGAATTTTAGGAAAATTTAACTTTTTCGGCTAAAATAGCCATATTTCTTTTTTTTATATATTTATTTAGTAACTTCTAATCTGAATCTCTCTCTAGCTATGACTTTAGCTATGTTATATTCTGTCCTACGTTATAAATTTGTTAGATTTTTTACATACAGCAGATTCCAGGTAAATGAGGTACAGTCTTAGTAGTGCATGAATGGCTAAAATGAAAGGTTACTCCAACGAAACAGCGAGAAAAAATAGTAAAGACCTACGAACAGGGAGACACCTCAGTCAGGAAGGTGGCCTCGAGATTTGGTGTAGCTAAAAGTTTTGTACAAAAACTGCTCTCCATGAAGAAAACTCAAGGTCATTTAAAACCGAGACAACAGACTGGAGTCATGAAGGGAGAGTTGGATCAATGTGAAACTCAACTTGCTGCAATGGTTGAACAATATCCAGACGCGACATTATTAGAATATTGTGAATATTGGGGTACAACTTATAATCATTGGGTTAGTACAAGTACCATGTGTCGTGCATTACAAAAACAAAAACTTACGTTAAAAAAGCGAAAAGTTGCGTGCGGTGAGACAGCCCTGCAGGCGGGTTTCCCCCCGTAGGGGACTGCGTATCTCTTTCAGAGACGCTCCGCGAACGCCCTTGGCGTGCCGTTCGCCGTTAGGCGTGGCGTTAGCCATAGGCATACCCGAAGGGGGGTTCCCCCCGTTGAGCAAACTTTTCAACTTGCTCCGCTGCGGAGTCCCACACCGTAATCTTTGATTACGGTGTCGGGAGGAATTGCGGGGGAATTTGAGCGCGTCCTGCGGCCGACTCAAAA